>CABPXT010000104.1:0-7236 GCA_902461405.1 uncultured Collinsella sp. | reverse complement strand
GCCTGCGCGGCGCTGGGGCCCGCGGGCAGCCCCCCCGCGGCCCGACTCGTCAACGGCAGCCACGTCATGCAAGTGCCCGTACGCGCCCACGCCCTGGCCCTCGGGAATCTTCCACGCCCACGCGGCGTCGCCCGTCTGCACCAGCTCCACGCAGCCCTCGTCCACCTCGGGCTCAAGATCCATGGCGGCAAACAGGCGCTCGGCACCGGCAAGCGCGTTGAGCAAGAAGTTGCCCAGCTGCGTGAACTGGTTGATGGGCATGGCCGCTTGGCGTACGAAGACCAGGTAACTTGCAAGCGCGCCCACGTCGGCGAGTCCCTTGATGCAGAGCATGCCGCCTGCCACCGCAACGATGGCGTAGTTGGCATAGCCGATCACCACGGTCATGGGCACCATCGAGTTGGCGTAGGCCTGCGCGGCACCACCGGTGCGGCGCAGGCCTTGGTTGCGCGCGTCAAAACCAGCCACGTTGGCCTGTTCGTGATTAAAGACCTTGATGACCTTTTGGCCCGAGACCATCTCTTCGATATATCCGTCCAGATCGCCCAGCGACGCCTGTTGGGCGGCAAAAAAGCGCTTGGAGCGCATGCCCGAGTAGCGCGCGTACAGCACAATGGCCACATCGCACACGAGCGTGATAATCGTGAGCTGCCAGTTGAGGATGATGAGCATGGCCGTGGTGCCGACCACCTGGATGCTCGCCTGAATCACGTTGGCAAAGCTGTTGTTGAGCGCCTCGGAGACGGTGTCGACGTCGTTGGTAAAGAAGCTCATGATGTCACCCGAGCGCGTGCTGTCGAAGTAGCTCAGCGGCAGCATCTGGATGTGCGCAAACAGGTCGCGGCGGATATCGGAGACCACGCGCTGGGCCGCGCGCACCATGATCTGTGAGTAGCCCAGGGCCGAGAGCACGCCCGCGGCGTAGATGGCAGCGGTAAAGATAACCTGCCTAGCGAGCAGTTCCTCGCCGCCCGTTGCCAAACCGTTGACGATGGGACGTACCATGTAGGTGCCGGCAAGGCTTGCGATGGCGGCCACAGAGGCAAGCACACCAACTGCGAGCAGCGAGAACTTGGCGTGACCCATGTAGGAGAGCAAGCGGCGAAGCGTCTGCGTCAGATTGGTGGGACGGGCCTGAGCGGATGTCTTAGGCATGGCGCTCACCCCCTTCCGTGGCTTGAATTGATTCGTTGGGGCCGGCGGAAAACGGATCATTTGCGCCATCCACGACGCCCGCATCCCCCGCAAACTCCATCTGCGAGGCGTAAATCTCCTGGTAGATGCTATCGCCCGTCAGCAGCTCCTCATGCGTGCCCACGCCGTGGACACAGCCGTCGTCCAACACAATAATGCGGTCGGCATCCATGACGCTCGCGATGCGCTGGGCGATGACAATCACCGTCGTATTGGGAATCTGAGCAATATGCTCACGAATCTTGGCGTCGGTCGCCATATCGACCGCGCTGGTCGAATCGTCAAAGATGAGCACACGCGGATGTTTGAGCAACGTACGCGCGATGCACAGACGCTGTTTTTGTCCGCCCGAGACACCGGCACCGCCCTGGCCCAGATAGCCGTCGAGTCCGCCGATGCGATCCAGGAACTCGTCCACACATGCCGCTCGACAGGCGCGCAGCAGCTCCTCGTCGGTGGCATCGGGCGCGCCCCACTGCAGGTTCTCGCGCACGGTACCCGTAAACAGCACGTTCTTTTGCAGCACGATACCCACGGCGTCGCGCAGGGCAACCAGGTCGTAATCGCGCACATCGCGCCCGCCCACGAGTACGGCGCCTTCGGTGGCGTCGTACAGGCGCGCGATCAGCTGCACAAGCGAACTCTTGCCCGAGCCCGTGCCGCCGAGCACGCCCACCGTGGAGCCTGCCTCAATGCAAAGGTCAATATGCTCGAGCACATCCTCGGCAGCATCCGCGCGGTACTTAAACGACACGTCGCGAAACTCGATGCTTCCGTCGGCCACCCCGTGCACGGCAGCGGCAGCGTCGGGCGCTTGGATAAGCGAACGCTCGTCGAGCACCCGCGAGATGCGCTCCACGCTGGCAAGTGCGCGGGTGAGCAGCAAAAACACGTTGGAGATCATCATGAGCGAGTTCATGATGAGCAGCACGTAGCTCATAAAACCCGTGAGCGAGCCCACGCCGAGCTCGCCGGCAAGAATCATGCGACCGCCGATCCACAGAATGGAAAGCGCCGCCACGTACATCGACAGCTGAAACACCGGCAGGTTGAGCACGGCGTTGCCAAAGGTCTTCGTCGCCGTGTGCGCGAGCTCGGTATTGACGGCATCGAACTTGGCCTCCTCGTGCTCGGCGCGCACGTACGCCTTGACGGCGCGCACGGCGGTGAGGTCCTCCTGCACCACACCGTTGAGATGGTCCATCGAGGTCTGCAGCTGGCGGTAGAGCGGACTGACGCGACAGGTGATAACGCCCAGTACGATCGCCAGCACCGGCAGAATAATCGCGAATACCGTAGCAAGCGGACGCGACAGCACCAACGCATAGACCAAGCCGACGATAAGCGTCACGGGACCGCGCACCATGGGGCGAAAGCCGTTGCCGATGGCGTTTTGAATAACAGTGATATCGGTGGTCATGCGCGTGACGAGCGAGCTGGCGTCGTAGTTATCCAGATTGCCAAAGGCGAGCGTCTGGATCTTTCGATACTCGGCCTCGCGCAGGTTAGCGCCCAGCCCCGAGGCAACGCGGGCGGACGTGCGCGCATAGCCCAAGCCAAGCAGCAGCGAACATGCGGCGCATACCAACATATACGCGCCCTGCAACAGCATGTAGTTGATGTCGCCCGCGGGCACGCCCACATCGATGATATTTGCCATGATGACCGGGATAAACAGCTCGAGCGCCGTCTCGGCCGTCACAAAGAGCACGCCGAGCATGGCATCGCGGCGGTATGCCCCCAGATAGGAAAACAAAATCTTGAGATTGCGCACGCAGGTTCATCCCCCATCAAACGTTGTTCGCAAACCCACGTATTATGGCGCGCCGTGCGGCGGTGTCAAGTGTTCCGAAATCGATTTCTGCAAGGCTAGTGCAGGCACCAAGCTCGCAGGACGCGCCCCTGTATTCAATTGGAAATGAACGCGAGCGTGACTTTTTCGCCCCGCCGCCAACACAAATCTTGACTCTACAATCGTTGTAGGGTTTTCACTACACTGGTACGTAAACGATCTAAGCCAGAAAGCGCCCCGCCCATGGAACACGACCTCACACGCGGCAATGTCCTCAAGACCATCGCGGTCTTTGCCCTGCCCTATATGCTCTCGTACTTTTTGCAGATGCTCTACGGTATGGCCGACCTGTACATGATGGGACAGTTTAGCGGTGCCGCCGGCATCACCGCCGTGGGCAACGGCGCGCAGACGCTCTATATCATTACCGTGACGCTCGTGGGCCTGGCCATGGGAACGACGGTCATCGTCGGCCACGCCGTGGGCTCACGCCGGTTTGACCGCGCCGAGACCGCCATCGGCAATACCATCACGCTCTTTATGGGTGTCTCAGTGGTACTGGCCGCTGTCCTGCTCGCGCTTTGCCCGCAGATCGTGGCGCTCATTGGCACTCCCGCCGAAGCCGTCGAAGGCACCGCCGCCTACCTGCGCATCTGCTTTATGGGCATTCCCTTTATCGCCGCGTACAACATTCTTTCGGCCATCTTTCGCGGGCTGGGCGATTCGCGCTCGCCCATGTACGTAATTGGCGTGGCATGCATCATCAACATCGCACTCGATTTTCTGTTTATCGGCCACATGGGGCTCGGCCCCGTGGGCGCGGCGCTCGGCACGGTGACCGCGCAGACAGCCAGCGTTGCCCTCGCGCTCGTGTGGCTCAAGAGCCGTCGCACGAACATCCACGTTAAGCGCAGCGACCTGCGCCCCCAGCCCGAAGTGCTCGGCAGCATTCTTAAGATCGGCGTGCCCGTGGCCGTGCAGGACGGCTGCATCCAGGTGGCGTTTATGTTTATCACCGTCATCGCCAACCACCGCGGTCTGGTCGACGCCGCTGCCGTGGGCCTGGTCGAGAAGATGATCAGCTTTTTGTTCATTGTGCCGAGTTCCATGGGTGCCACCGTCAGCGCACTCACGGCGCAAAACGCCGGCGCGGGCAAGGGCGACCGCGCGCGTCAGGTACTCAAGGACGCCATGACGATCTCGGTGGTGTACGGCTGCCTGATCACGGTGCTGATGTGGCTGGTGGCACCAGCGTTTATCGGCTTTTTTGACAAGGACGCTGCAGTAGTCACCGCCGGTACCGGCTATATGCGCAGCTACATTTTCGACGCGATTTTTGCCGGCATCCACATTTGCTTTAGCGGCTTTTTCGCTGCATACGGCAAGAGCTACATCGGCTTTGCGCACAACGTGCTGGCTGTGGCACTCATTCGCGTGCCGGGCGCGTGGCTGCTGTCGAACGCCTATTCCGACACGCTGTTCCCCATGGGTATCGCCTCGCCGTGCGGCTCGATTCTGTCGGCGGTCATCTGCGTGATTGCATTTACCGTGCTCAACCGGCGCGGGGCTTTTGACAGGTTGGTGGCGTAGCGGGGCAACGCGAAATCGCCCTCATCGACGGTATCATCAGCCACGACCCCACAACCTACGTGACGCAGGTCACGGTGCCGGTTGCCCCAGCAAAGTAAGAACCGCCCGGAAGGCATCGTGCTTCCGGGCGGTTCTTCAATTTGACTATTGATGCACTAAGCCTGGGGCACCTCGCCAGTCGCCAGGATCCGCTCGAGTGCGTCCTCGTCCAGCACGGGCACACCCAGCTGCTCGGCCTTGGCGAGCTTGGAGCCCGCTTTGGGACCGGCGACCAGATAGCTCGTCTTCTTTGACACGCTGCCCGAAACCTTGGCGCCGAGCACCTTGAGCGCCGCACCCGCCTCGTCGCGCGTGCGGTTGACGAGCGTGCCGGTGAGCACGAAGGTCAGACCCGCAAGCGGTTGTGCGTCGGCAAGCTCGCCTGCCACGCCAGCGTCGGCTCGCGCGTGCGCGGCGCCCAAGTCGACCTCGAGCGACAGGCCCGCCTGGCGCAGGCGCTCCAGCACGGCAAGGTTCTCGGGCACGGCCAGGAACTGCTTGACGCTCGCCGCAATCTTGGGACCGATGCCCTCGCACTCGGCGATGTCCTCTTCGCTCGCCAAGATGAGCTTGTCAATCGACAGGAATCGCTCGGCGATGACCTCGCCCACGCTCTTGCCCACGTGGCGGATGCCCAGGGCAAACAGCACGCGGCCGAGCGGCTGGCTCTTGGACTTGTTGAGCTCGGCGATAATTTTCTCGGCCGTCTTGAGGCCCACCGGAATGGGATCGCCCTTCTTGACGCCCTTTTTGCTGTTGGAGCTGGCATAGGTGCGCCCCGTGTCCAGGCCGGCGATGTCGTCGACTGTGAGCTGGTAGAAGTCCGCAACATCGTGGATCAGTCCGGCGGCGATCATCTTGTCGACGATTTCGTCGCCCAGGCCATCGACGTCCATACAGCCGCGGCTCACCCAGTGGAGCAGGCGCTCCTTGAGCTGCGCGGGGCAGTCGATGGACACGCAGCGGTAGGCCACCTCACCGTCCTCGTGGACCACGGGGCTACCGCACACGGGGCAGACCTCGGGCATGTGCCAGTCGACCGAATCGGCCGGGCGCTTGTCGAGCACCGGGCCCACGACCTCGGGAATCACGTCGCCCGCCTTGTGCACGATGATGGCATCGCCCTCGCGCACGTTTTTGCGGCGAATCTCGTCGATGTTGTGCAGCGTGGCGCGCGCGATGGTGGAGCCGGCAACTGTGACCGGATCGAACTCGGCGACCGGCGTGAGCACACCTGTGCGGCCCACCTGGATGCGAATTTCGCGCAGGACGGTCTGCTTTTCCTCGGGCGGGAACTTAAAGGCAATGGCCCAGCGCGGCGCGCGGGCGGTAAAGCCCAAGTCAAGCTGCTGCTGGAAGCTGTCGACCTTTACGACCACGCCATCGATGTCGTAGTCCAGGTCACCGCGATGCTCGAGGGCCTGGGCGCAGAACTCGTGGACCTCGGCCGGCGTGGCGCAGCGCGCCACGTTGGGGTTGACGCTAAAGCCGGCGCTACGCAGCCAGTCCAGAAACTCACGCTGGCTGTGGACGTGCAGCGGATCGGTATCGGCGATGGCGTAGATAAAGGTGGCCAGATCGCGGCGCGCCGTGACCTTGGGATCCTTTTGACGCAGGCTGCCGGCGGCGGCGTTGCGCGGGTTGGCGAAGGGGTCGCGGCCCTCGGCATCGGCCTCGTCGTTCAGGCGCACAAAGCTGCCCTTGGGCATATAGACCTCGCCGCGCACTTCGATGGTACGCTCGCGGTCGGCGCCCATGTGGGCGAGCGCCGGCTCGGACAGGTGCATGGGCACATCCTTGATGGTACGCACGTTGAGCGACACGTCCTCGCCCGTGGTGCCGTCACCGCGTGTGGCCGCGCGCACAAAGGTGCCATTTTGGTAGGTAAGCGCCACGCCCAGACCGTCGATCTTAAGCTCGCAGGTATAGGTGACGCTGCCGGCACCGAGCGCATCCTCGGCGCGCTGGAGCCACGCGTCGAGTTCGTCCAGGTCCATGGCATCGTCCATGGAATACATGCGTGCCATATGCGTGACCGGCGTAAACTGCTCGCTCACGTAGCCGCCCACGCGCTGGGTATAGCTGTCGGGCGTCACCAGGTCGGGGTAGGTGGCCTCGATTTCCTGCAGCTCAACGAGCATTTTGTCAAAGGCGGCGTCCGTGATCTCAGGCGCATCGAGCATGTAGTAGCGATAGGCGTGGTAATCGAGCTCGTGGCGCAGCTCGGCCGCGCGCGCTGCCGCCTGGGCATGGGCGTCGGTCGGTGCGGCGGCATCCGCGCTCGCGGGCGTTTCGGTATCGATGTCCACGCCGTCACCAAACAGGCTCGATTGCTCCATAGCGGCACTCCTTCGCTCGATTTCAAACGGATACAAGAGTACCACCGGTCGCCATGGTGCCGAATAACCCTTTCGAACCGCATCGAATCGGCAGCCGCCAGACCGGAGTGGATCGCGCGATCAACTCATGCCCTTGCCATTTCTAAATGATCCGTTTCCCCGTCCCCAACGGATCAATAAGAAAAGAGGGACTGTCCCGCGTTGGCGGGACAGTCCCCTCTGGCTTCGATATGTGTGAAGTGGCTCCCTTGCAACCCCCGCCACAACCCTGGAGCTGGGCGA
>CABPXT010000103.1:0-7271 GCA_902461405.1 uncultured Collinsella sp. | reverse complement strand
CGCACGTTCCCGCCGCTCGAAGAGCCCGTCGTGAAGCGCGTCATCCACACCACTGCCGACTTCTCGTACGCCGATTCTCTCGTGTTCACCCATGACGCCGCGCACTGTGCGCTCGACGCACTGCGCGCAGGGGCCACGGTGCTCACCGACACGAACATGGCGCTCGCAGGCATAAGCAAGTCCGCGCTCGCGAAGCTCGGCTGCAAGGCCTTGTGCTTCATGGCCGACCCTGATGTCGCCGCGGCTGCGCGCGCCGCGGGCACGACTCGCGCCGTTGCGAGCATGGACAAAGCTTGCGGCATCGAGGGTCCGCTCATCGTGGCCGTCGGCAACGCTCCCACAGCACTTCTGCGCCTCGCCGAGCTCATGGACGCGGGGAAGATCGCGCCCGCGCTCGTCGTTGGGGTGCCGGTCGGGTTTGTGAACGTGGTCGAGGCGAAAGAGGAGCTACTCGCGCGACGCGTGCCGGCCATCGTCGCGAGGGGTCGCAAGGGCGGCTCGACCGTGGCGCCCGCCATTATGAACGCGCTACTCTACCAGATCACGCGCACAGGCGGCCCGAAGTGACGGCGCTGCGCATCTTCGCCGGGACCACCGAGGGCCGCCTTCTGTGCGAATGGGCGAGCGGGGTGGGCATCCCCGCTCGTGCCTACGCGGCAACCGAGTACGGAGGCGAGCTTTTGGGCGAGCTTCCGGGCATCGAGGTGCATGCGGGCAGGCTCGACGAGGCCGACATGGATCGCGAGCTTTCCGGCGCGCGGATCGTCGTCGACGCCACGCACCCCTTCGCTACGCTCGCAAGCGGCAACATCCGGGCCGCTTCGCTCGCCGTGGGTGCACAATGCCTGCGCCTTGCGCGCCCGGTCGAGGCGCTGCCCAAAGGCGTCGTGTCGGTCGCGTCGATCGCCTGCGCGGCGCGCTTTCTCTCCGAGAACCCGGGTCGTGTTCTTCTCACGACGGGGAGCAAGGAGCTTGCTCCCTACACGCGCGTCCCCGATTTCGCGGAACGCTTCTTTGTGCGTGTGCTCCCGCTGCCCGGTGCTATAACGAAGTGCATCGACGCGGGGTTTTCGCCGTCGCACGTCATCGGCATGCAGGGGCCCTTCACCCGCGAGCTCAACGAGGCGATGCTTCGGCAGGTGGGCGCCCAGTGGCTTGTGACCAAGGACTCGGGAACCGTAGGCGGCACGGCTGAGAAGCTCGCCGCAGCGCGCACCGTGGGAGCGCGCTGCATCGTGGTCACCCGTCCCGCCGAGGGAGGCGGGGCCCTTTCGCTTCGGGAAGTGGAAGACGCGCTCTTACGGGAGTTCGCGCGCTAGGCGCTTGCCGCGCCTGCGCGCCCTCCCGCCCGCGAGGAGGAGCGCCCCGAGCAAGCTCGACCCGTACAAGCCCGTCATCCATCAATAGCTTGAGGACGACGCCCAGAACTGGCGCAAACAGCCCTTCAATAAGTTGCGGTGAAATAGTGTCTGTTTTTGCTGCTAGATAGCATATTCTGTCCCTAATTCACCGCAACTTGTTGGTGGTGGCTTACTGGTAGCGTAGGCACTCCACCGGGTTGAGCTTTGCCGCGCGGCGAGCGGGGTAGAAGCCAAAGATTACGCCGATGCCGACGGAGACGGCGAAGGCCAGCAGCACCGTGGCGATTGAAAAGCTCGGTGTGATTTGCCCGCTGGCGCCGAGCTCGCTGAGAACCCCTGATCCTGCGGCAAACATCGCGAGGCCCCAGGCCAGCAGATAGCCAATCAGGACACCCAGCAGGCCACCGGTGACGCACAGCGCCGAGGACTCGGCCAAAAACTGAGAGGTGATATCACGTCGGCTTGCACCAAGCGCGCGGCGAATACCGATCTCGCGGATGCGCTCGGTCACGTTGGTGAGCATCATATTCATAATGCCAATACCGCCCACGAGCAGCGAAATGCCGGCAACCGCTCCCATGATGAGCGAGAAGGCGCCCATAAAGGAATTGAGGGAGTCGATAGCGCTTTTCATGGAGCTTACCGATACGCTATCGTACTCGTCGTCCTTCGAGATGCCCTTTATGCTACGCACCTTGGACTCGATGGTCTTACAGAGCTTATCCATATCCGTGCCTTCGGCGGCGAGCGCCGTCACGCTCGGAAACGACGGATTGTCATCGCCGTAGAGCTCGGCGATCGCGGCCCGTGGCATGTACAGGTTGAGCGAACCCATGGATTCGTTGCCACCATCGATAACGCCGACAATTTGCACTTCTCCGCTCGACACCTTGATGGTCTTGCCGAGTGCGTCCTGTTCGTTACCGTACAGCTGCTCGGCACCGCCGCGGCCGATGAGCGCCACGCGCGCACCGGATTTTGACTCGATACCGTTGTAGGTGCGCCCTGCGACGATCTTGCTGGCGCCCACGGCATCGAGCATGTCGCTATCGACGCCGTGTGCCATGACGGTATAGCTTTTATCCCCGACCTTGTACTCGGAATAGGCGCTATCGACGATGCCGATCTGCTCAATCTGCGGCACCAGTTTGCGAAGCTTTTCCACATCCGAATCGGTGAGTTCTTGGGACGAATAGATCTCTACCATGCGGGCTGCATTGAGGCCCAGGCTGTTGACCAGGCTGTTTTGGATGCCGCCGATGAGCGAAGTCATGGCGATGACCGAGGCGATGCCAATGACGATGCCAAGGATGGTGAGCAGGCTGCGTCCCTTGTTGGCCTCGAGCGAGTGAAGGGCTTCTTGGACAAGATCGCGGGTGCTCATGCCTTCGCTCCTTTCGGCTGATTGGTGGTTGCAGAAATCGCGGGCAGGTTGTTGACGGCCCCGCGTAACGTATTCGGTGTATGCGCGACATATGCGCCGTCATGGATTCGCCCGTCACGGATGGTTACGGCTCGATCGGCCTCGGCGGCGATGCCGGGGTCATGTGTGATGAGTACGATGGTCTTGCCGCGTTTCTGGAGCTTGTGGAAGGTTTCCATGACGAGCGCCCCGGTTGTCGAGTCTAGATTTCCCGTTGGCTCGTCGGCCAAAATGATGGGCGGGTCGTTGACGAGGGCGCGCGCGAGGGCGACGCGCGGCATCTGTCCGCCCGAGAGTTCCGATATGCGGTGGTCCCAATGGTCGACCGGCAGTGTGACGGCTTGCAGCGCGTGCACGGCGCGCATCTCGCGCTGGCTACGCGGCACATTGGTGTAGGACAGCGGCAGCATGACGTTTTCGATCACCGTCAGACGCGGCAGCAAGTTAAAACTCTGAAAGACAAAGCCGATGCTCAGCGCGCGCACCTCGGTGAGCTCATCATCGTCGAGCTCGGCGACGTTGAGCCCTTGCAGGAAATAATCACCCGCCGTCGGCTTGTCCAGGCAGCCCAGGATGTTCATGAGCGTCGACTTGCCCGAGCCCGAGGGGCCGGTGATGGCGACGAACTCACCGGGGTTCACCGCCAGGCTCACGTTGTGCAGGATGTGGGCGCAACCGGCCTCGCTCTCAAAGATGCGGTGCACGTTGCGGATGTCGATGACGGGACGCATTACTTGCCCTCGTCGGCAGACATATTGTCGCCGCCGTCTGCCGTCATGCCTGTGCCGGTATCCGTCACGATGGTGTCGCCGTCGCGTAACTTGGTAACCGGGACGTCTGGGTTGATCTCGTTGCCCTGGTCGTCGCGCTTGACCTGCGTCTTACCGACTACAGCCTCGTTGTCGTTTTGCGTCACGACGGTCACCTTCACGCGGCGCGTCTTCTTGCCTTCCGAATCGGTGGCCAGATTGACGTAATAGTGCTCGCCATCTTCGGTCATCAGCGCCATGGTCGGCACCATAACCACGTCGTCGAGCTTCTCGGTCACTACCGAGACCTCGGCCGTCATGCCCGGCTTGAGGCGCGCGTCGGGCGCCTCGATGAGGATGTCGACGTTAAAGGTCACGCTGCCGCCGCCGTTGTTGGAGTCGGAGTTTGCCACCGAGGCGATGGCGGTGACCGTTCCCTGGCTCACGATATCGGGAAACGCGGGATATGTGACGTTGGCGTTCTGCCCAACGGCGATCTTGGCGATGTCCTTTTCGCCCACCTGCACGGTCACCTTCATTTTGGACAGGTCGGCGATCTGCATGCACTGCTTGCCGCCGCTTGTATCGCTTTCACCCATGATCATGCCGCCTGTTACCGTAGCGCCCACCTTGGCGTTGAGCTCCACGATGCTGCCCGAGCTCGGGGCCGTTACCGTACGGCTGGCGGCCTTGGCGTTCGCCTGATCGAGGTTTGCCTGGGCCGATGCGAGACTGCGCTGAGCGGCCGATACGGCGTTCGTGTCCGCTGATACGGCGGAGATGCCAGCCGCTGCGGAAGCTCCATCGATGTCCGTCGTTGGGGTGGCCTGCGCGGCAACTGCGGCTTTCTGCGCGTTGGCGAGGTCTTCCCGAGCGGCTGCAACTGCACGCTGCGCCTCGGCAACGTTGCGATCGAGCTCGTCGTTTTTAATGGTCATGAGCACGTCGCCCTCGTTGACGGATTGGCCTGCCTGCACGTTGATCGAATCGACTGTGCCGTCGACAGAAGGGGAGACCACTGAAGACGAAATGGGTTTGAGCTGGCCTTTTGCCTCGACCGTTGTGGTAAACGTGCCCTCGGTCACCATGTCGGTTACAGGCCCGCTAGCGCCCTGTGGCTGCGCGTTGATAACCAGGGTTGCGACAATGGCAATGAGCGCGATGGCAACAACGACACCGACGGCGATACCGCGTCGGATGAGCTTTTTGCGCCGACGCTCGGCACGCTTTGCCTTGAGCTTTGCATAGGCTTCTTCATCGGAAATATCGGTCGAATCGTCGAGACTCGTTTGGGGCTGCTTGGTGTCTGCAGCGCTGATAATCGGCAGGGTCTCGGTGGCATCTTGGGGCATGCGATCGGAATCGTCAGGACCCGGATTGATCGTGGGGACCTTGGACATAGCGTCTCCTTTATCGATATGGCTCCGATAAGTATATACGCCCGTCGCGATAGGCGGGCGTATAGAAGTTGCGGATGACGGTACTGTAAGTTTTGTCGCCGTGCTGTTTACTTGTTGTAGACGTTAGCTGCGTTACGAGTGCACGACCACGCAGAGGCCGACTTTGATGCGCTCGTGGAGCGACTTGGCATCGGCCAGACGCAGGTTGATACAACCGTGGCTACCGCACCACTTGTACGATTCGGCGTTATCGAAACTCGAATCGTTTTGCCAGGTGGCGTCGTGGAATCCGACCATATTGCCCTCGAACGGCATCCAGTAGCTTACCGGGCTCTCGTATTTGGGCTTGCCGGTCTCGGGGTCCTTGGCACCGATGAGTTTGCTGGCGCCATCGTTGCTGTTGATCTGCCAGACGCCCTCGGGCGTGGCGTCCTCGCCCGGCTTTCCCGAGATAAAGTTGGCCTCCCATACGATATTGCCGCTCTCGTCGTAGTAGCGCGCATGCTGCTCGGAAAGATCGACGTCGATGTATGCCTTCCAGTCGGGCTCTCCCTTTGCAGTAAAGGTGTCGGCTTTCTGGGAGTATTTGATCTCGATTTCGCCGGTCTGCTTGTTGTTAATGGCGTCTTCGACCTGCTTGGAGAGCGAGCTGCTGTCGATGGACCAACCGAAGTCGCCGCCTTCGACGGCGCACTGCTTGCCATCGGCGCGCGTCCACCAGCGAGTGGAGCCCACGGTATTAAAGCCGTTGGCGAGCTCGGCTGCCCAGCTACTGATCTGCGACGTATCGAGTGTGGGGTTGGCCGGATCGGCAAAGCTGATCCACTGCAACACGGAGCTGCCATCAACCTTGCCGGCATCCTCGCCGTTGAGCTTGAGGGTCACGTTGACGCCTAAGAAGTTGTTGGCGGCATCGCATGCAGCCTGAATCTGATCATCGGTCAGCGTTCCATTGAGCGGCTCATAGGCATCGTTGCCGAGCTTGGAAAGATCTACGGTCTCGGCCAGCGAGGCAAGCTCGAGCTCGGCATACTTAATGACATGCTCGCGGTTGAGCTTTTCGTTGGAGCGCGCCTTCTCGACGGTAAACTTGCCGGCCTGCTCGTCATAGGAGCTATTGGCCTCGAACGCGCCCGAACGGCCCTCGTTAAACTCGTCGATGGCGGCGCCCAGATCCTTCTCAAACTGCTTTTGATCAAAGGTATCGGAGAGCATGGACAGGTCGACGTCTTGATCAAGATCGACTTCGTTGGAGGTAGCGGTTGTTTTGGTCTTGCCGCTTAAGGATTCCACAAGGCGAACCGGCCATACAAAGGCTTCGTTGTGGTTGATGATCTCTTTTGCGGCAGCTTCGCCGTCGACGATGGGTTCATCGGACTCGGGCTGATAGGTCCAGCTAAAGTCATCGCCTGTCACGGTGAGCTTATAGTGCTTCCAAGCCGAGTTGACCTTGGTGGCGGCAGACGAAGCGTTGGAGAACGAGACGTCGACGCCGGAGATGGTGGTGTTGGGGTAGGCTACCTGCGAAAACGCTACGACGCCTACGATATAGACAATGACGATAAGACCCAGAACGACAAAGAGCGTCGTCTTTTTGCCCGACTTATTGTTCTCGGCGGGTTTGCGTGCGGGGCCGCGATCGCCTCGAGCGTGCGTGGGGGGCTGCTTGGGCGCATTGCCATTTGTCTGGCGCTGCTGATGCTGCTTGTTCGGACGTTGGGAAACGTTTGCCGCACCTCGCTGCTGACCGCGGCTCGGCGCGATAGGACGCGGCGATTGAACGCCGCCGGTGTGCCTGCTCGGCTGCTGCGGATCGGGAATCAGTTGAGTTCGATCGTTTTGCGACATCGTATGCATATCCTTCGAATTTCGCCTTGCGGCTCATCGTGTTTTTACTGGGCTTGCATTATAGCGATTACCTAGTTGTTTGTGGTATGGAAACGGTGGCATTCAAAAGAGGTGGGACATTTGTCCCACCTTCGAGTCTTTCTTTGTCGCTATCCGCACACACCGCATTTTGCACAGGCCGAAAGTGCGGCCGGAGCCTGCGCGATGCCACCCTTTGCCGTCTCGCGCAGCGTGGCCGGCAACGCGTGGCCCACGGAGAGCATGACGTGCGCCATCTGGTCAAACGGCACCAGGCTCTTGATACCGGCAAGTGCAAGCTGCGCCGAGCTAAAGGCGGCTGCCACGCCGATGGCGTTGCGGTTTTGGCAGGGTACCTCCACGAGGCCACCGACGGGGTCACAAACGAGGCCCAGCAAGTTACTCAGCGCGATGGAACTGGCGTCGAGCGCCTGCCCGGGCGTGCCGCCGAGCATCTGCACCAGCGCGGCGG
>CABPXT010000102.1:0-7456 GCA_902461405.1 uncultured Collinsella sp. | reverse complement strand
GGGTCGGCGAACAAGTCGTAATTGGCGGGGCGGGGCAACTCGCCCCGCCTTTCGCACTCGTGGTGAGGTCGTGAGTCTGTAAAACGTATGCGTGCGCTTGCCGTTCGTATCTGCTATCATTCCTAGTCTGTGCGCTCATGCGGGCGTGGCGGAATTGGTAGACGCGCCAGATTTAGGTTCTGGTGGGATTCCCGTGAAGGTTCGAGTCCTTTCGCCCGCACCAACGCATCTGCGTCGGCTTCGGCCGTCGCGACTCTTTGTTGCATAAAGGTACCAGCACCTCAGATAAGCTGGGCAGTATGAGGAGGAACGTGTTGAACATCACCGCTTCTGACGTCAAGGACGCCAAGCTCACCGCTACGGTCACCATCCCGGCCGCCGACGTCGACGCCGCGATCAAGAAGGCCTACAAGGACACCGCCAAGAAGTACCGCTTCCCGGGCTTCCGTGCCGGTAAGGCTCCCCGTCCGGTCATCGATTCCGCTCTTGGCGCCGAGGCTACCCTCGCTCAGGCCACCAACGACCTGATCGCCGCCAACGAGCCCGCCGTCCTCAACGAGCTGGACATCGTCCCCACCAAGAGCGGTGACTACAAGGATCTCGACCTCGCCAAGGATCACGAGGACTACACCTACACCGTTGAGTTCTCCCTGCGTCCCGCCGCTGAGCTCTCCTCCTTCGACGCCGTCGAGATCGAGATGCCCCCTGCGGAGGTCACCGAGTCCGAGATCAACAACCAGGTCGAGATGCTCCTCAACTACCGTGCCACCTTCGAGGACGTCGAGGGCCGCGCTGTCGAGGCCGAGGACTACGTTACCGTCGACCTCAAGGCCGTCGAGAACGCCGACAACTTTGCCGCCGAGGGCCGCATGCTCATCGCCGGTAGCGACAGCAACCCCGCCGAGTTCAACGAGGCCCTGATCGGCGCCAACGTTGACGACGTCAAGTCCGTCACCTGGACCGACGAGGCCGAGGAGGGCGAGGAGGCCGAGACCCACACCGTCGAGGTCACCGTCAAGGGCATCAAGGTCCGCAACACCCCCGAGCTCACCGACGAGCTCGTCAAGTCCGACTTTGGCTTCGACAGCATCGACGCTATGCGCGACGCCATCAAGATCGAGATCGAGCAGGACAAGGCTTCCCGCCTGCCGGCCGAGAAGGAGAACCGTTGCGTCTCCGCTCTCGCCGAGCGCCTGCAGCTCGACGAGATGGACGCCGACTACGAGCAGTCCGTCTTTGAGGAGCTTGGCCAGAACTTCCTGTCCAACCTCGCTGCCCGCGGCATGACGCTGGACACCTGGCTGCCCGCTTCCGGCCTGACCATGGAGCAGTTCATTGGCGACCTGCACAAGCAGGCCAACGACGTTGCCCGCGAGTCCCTGGCTCTCGACGCTCTCGCCCGTGAGCTCAAGATTGAGGTCACCGAGGATGACATCACCGCCGAGTTCGAGAAGGCCGGCGTCAAGGACGTCGAGGCTTCCAAGGCCGAGTTCATCGCCGATGGCCGCATGCCTGCCGTCCGCGAGTCCATCCGTCGCTCCAAGGCCGTCGATCACCTGGTCGAGAACGCCAAGGTGACTGAGGTCGACGAGACCGCCAAGGACGCCGAGTAATTCTCGCCACCTTGCCCGCGAGCGCATGTATGTGCCCGTGATGGGGTAAAGTTAATAGCCGGTTATCCGGTTGCTTCGTACGGTGCCAGCCAATGCATAGCATGCGGGCACCGTACGTTTATCTAGAACCAATTTGGTCCGCAAGAGAGAAATGGAGATGCGTATGATCGCTAAGTTCGATTCCGCCCTCGTGCCATACGTTATCGAGCAGACGCCGCGCGGCGAGCGCAGCTACGATATCTATTCGCGCCTGCTCAACGACCGCATCATCTTCTTGGGCGAGGAGATCAACTCCGTCAGCGCCAACCTGGTCGTTGCCCAGCTACTGCATCTTGAGAGCCAGGATGCCGAGAAGGATATCTCGCTCTACATCAATTCGCCCGGTGGCGAGGTTTACTCCGGCCTGGCGATTCTTGACACCATGAACTTCATCAAGCCGCAGGTCTCCACCATCTGCGTCGGTATGGCTGCGTCCATGGCCGCCGTGCTGCTTTCGGCTGGCGCCAAGGGCAAGCGCTTCTGCCTGCCGCACTCCAAGGTCATGATTCACCAGCCCAGCGGCGGTGCCCAGGGCCAGCAGACCGAGATCGAGATCGTTGCCGAGGAGATCAAGAAGACCCGTCGCGAGCTCAACCAGATCCTGTCCGATGCCTCGGGCCAGCCGATCGAGAAGGTCCAGGCCGACACCGAGCGCGACAACTACCTGACCGCTGCCGAGGCCCTCGACTACGGCCTGATCGACCGTATCGTCACCTCGCGCGATCTCGCCGCGAAGGACGCCTAGGATGGCAGGAAACATGCAGGACAACTTTGACGAGAATGGCAACCCCATCCGCTGCTCCTTCTGCGGAAAAGAGCAGGGGCAGGTCCGTCGCCTCGTAAAGGGTCCGACCAACATCTTTATCTGTGACGAGTGCGTCGCCGCCTGCTCCGAGATCCTTGAGGAGTCGCTGGCTTCGGACTTTATGGACGCTGCCCGCAACGGCAAGCTGCCGGGCTTCCTCAACGACCACGGCCAGGCTGCCGGTCCCGCCGTGGACCCCGAGGCCGAGGGCTTTGAGCTCGAGGACGACCGCCAGGTCATTACGCACGTGCCGACGCCGCACGAGATCTATGACGAGCTTTCGGCTTATGTCATGGGCCAAGAGGACGCCAAGCGCGCCATGTCGGTTGCCGTGTACAACCATTACCGCCGCGTCATCGAGGGCGGTGCTGCGCTTTCGGCCTTTGACGACGGTTTGGACTCGCAGCTTGACGATGACATGGACGAGGTGGAGCTCGCCAAGTCCAACATCCTGCTGCTCGGTCCCACCGGTACCGGCAAGACGCTGCTGGCCCAGACGCTCGCGCGCATCCTCGAGGTGCCGTTTGCCATCGCCGATGCCACCGCGCTCACCGAGGCTGGTTACGTGGGCGAGGACGTGGAGAACATCCTGCTCAAGCTTATCAATGCTGCCGATGGCGACATTGAGCGCGCTCAGGTGGGCATTATCTACGTGGACGAGATTGACAAGATCGCCCGCAAGGCCGAGAACCTCTCCATCACCCGCGATGTCTCGGGCGAGGGTGTGCAGCAGGCGCTGCTGAAGATTCTTGAGGGCACGGTGGCCAGCGTTCCGCCCACCGGCGGCCGCAAGCATCCCCAGCAGGAGCTGCTGCAGATCGACACGACCAACATCCTGTTCATCTGCGGCGGTGCCTTTGTGGGTCTGGATAAGATCATCGCCGACCGCGTGGGCAACAAGGGCGTGGGCTTTAACTCCGAGATCGCCGGCCCCACCTCGGTCGACGAGAACGACCTGCTGCGTCAGGTGCTCCCGCAGGACCTCAACGCCTTTGGCATGATCCCCGAGTTCGTGGGCCGTACGCCCGTTGTCACCCAGACGCAGGCGCTCGACGAGGACGACCTGGTGTCGATTCTGACCGAGCCCAAGAACGCCGTGGTGCGTCAGTACCGCAAGATGTTCCAGCTCGAGGACGTTGAGCTTGAGTTTGAGGCCGCGGCCCTTCACGAGATCGCCCGTATGGCGCTCGCCCGCAAGACCGGCGCCCGCGGCCTGCGTTCCATCTGCGAGGACGTGCTTCAGCAGACGATGTTCGACCTCCCCAGCGAGGAGGGTGTCGCCAAGGTCATCGTGACCGAAGCGGCGGTTAAGGGCGAAGAACAGCCCCAACGCATCTACGGGTAAACCTGCCAAAAACGTGCTTGCAAATAGCCTCCGACCATCCGCGGTCGGAGGCTATTTTATATATACGCAATAACCCCAACTACCTGTGTTATTCTGTGTGTTTGTTTAAGCCTCAGCGAAGTCATTCAGACTGAAGTAATCGATACCTAAGGGGAGGAATGTAGGCCCGATTTTCGTAGATTCCGCACGAGCCGAAGACCACTTAATGTGGTCTTCGAGCGAGCCCAGGACCTGACCGAGCGAAAATCGGGCCTACATTCCTCCCCGACGGGCAAGGGAGAGATATATGGAAGAGATGCCCAAGAACTACGATCCGTCGACCAACGAGCCGGCGATCTTGCAGAAGTGGCTCGACGGCGGCTACTACAAGCGCCGTGAGGGCGTGGGCGACTGCACCGTCACCATTCCGCCTCCCAACGTGACCGGCAAGCTCCACATGGGTCACGCCACCGATGACTCCATCCAGGACGCCATCATCCGTATGGCCCGCATGCGCGGCAAGTCCACGCGCTGGGTGCTCGGTACCGACCACGCCGGTATCGCCACACAGACCAAGGTCGACAAGAAGCTCAAGAGCGAGGGCATCAGCCGCCTGGAGATTGGCCGCGATAAGTTTGTCGACGCCTTTTGGGACTGGACCCACGAGTACGGCGGCATCATCGTCGAGCAGATCAAGCGCATGGGCTGCTCCGTCGACTTCGACAACGAGCGCTTCACCATGGACGAGGATTACGCCCAAGCCGTGCGTAAGGTCTTCTGCGATTGGTACCACGACGGCCTGATCTACCGTGGCAAGCGCATCGTCAACTGGTGCCCCAACTGCACTACCGCTATCTCGGACGACGAGGCCGAGTACAAGGACGAGAAGGGCCACCTGTGGCACCTGCGCTACCCGCTGACCGAGCCGGTCAACGGCCAGGACTATATCGTCGTCGCCACTACGCGCCCCGAGACCATGCTCGGCGACACAGGCGTCGCCGTCTCCCCGAAGGATCCCGAGAAGGCCGCCTTTGTGGGTAAGACCGTCAAGCTCCCCATCGTCGACCGCGAGATCCCCATCTTTGAGGATTGGCATGTCGACGCCAACTTCGGTTCCGGCTTTGTCAAGGTCACCCCGGCCCACGACCCCAACGATTACGCTATGGGTCAGGCCCACGACCTGCCGCAGATCAACATCTTCGACGAGCACGCGGTGGTCGTCGAGGGCTACGGCGAGTTTTCCGGCATGAACCGCGACGAGTGCCGCGAGGCCGTCATCAAGTGGTTCGAGGAGCACGACCTGCTCGACCACATCGAAGAGCTCGACCACTCCGTCATGCACTGCTACCGTTGCGACTCCGCGCTGGAGCCGTGGCTGTCCGAGCAGTGGTTCGTCGCCGTCGACAAGCTCAAGGGGCCGGCGCTCGACGCCGTAAACTCCGGCAAGGTCACCTTCCACCCCGCGCGCTGGACGCAGACCTACACCACCTGGATGGAGAACCTCAAGGACTGGTGCATCAGCCGCCAGCTGTGGTGGGGCCACCGCATCCCCGTGTTCTACTGCGAGGACTGCGGCTGGGAGGACGCCCTCACCGAGGACACCGACGTGTGCCCCAAGTGCGGCGGTCATCACGTGCATCAGGACGAGAACGTGCTGGACACCTGGTTCAGCTCGCAGCTGTGGACCTTCGCCACGCAGGGCTGGCCGCAAAAGCCGGAGCTGCTCGAGGGGCATCACCCCACGACGGCGCTGGTCACCGCGCGCGACATCATCGCGCTGTGGGTCGCCCGCATGGTCATGAGCTCGCTGTACTTCCTGGACGAGGTGCCGTTTAAGGACGTCGTCATCTACCCGACGATCCTTGCCAAGGACGGCAGCCGCATGTCCAAGTCCAAGGGCAACGGCGTTGACCCCATGGACCTCATTGGCATGTACGGCGCCGACGCCATGCGTTACAACCTGCTCACGCTGTGCACCAACAACCAGGATGTTAAGTTCGACGCGAACATCGATAAGAAGACCAAGAAGCTCATCGACAGCCCGCGCACCGACCAGGCCAAGTCGTTTGTGACCAAGATCTGGAACGCCAGCCGCTTCCTGCTTATGAACATGGAGGGCTATACGCCCGGCGAGCCCGTCGTGGAGACGCCGGCCGACGCCTGGATGTTCAGCCGCCTGGCCAAGGCCGTCAAGATGGTCACCGAGGGTATCGAGCAGTACACCTTTGGCGACATGGCCCGCGGCGTGCAGCAGTTCTTCTGGAACGAGGTCTGCGACTGGTACGTTGAGGTCACCAAGGCCCGCCTGAAGGGCGAGGGCCGTCTGCAGGCGCAGCGTAACCTGATCTTTGTGCTCGACACCTCCATTCGCCTGATGCACCCGCTCATGCCGTTTGTCACCGAGGAGATTTGGGACAACATGCCGGCGAGCGTGCTCGACCTGGACGCCGAGGGCAACGTGGACCGCGCCGAGGCACTCATGATTGCCAAGTGGCCGGAGCCCGCCGACTACGCCAAGTATATTGACGAGGACGCCGAGCGCGCGTTTGAGCTGTGCCGTACCGTCGTGTCTGCCGCCCGCGCTACGCGTTCGCGTTATCGCTTGAGCCCCAAGGCTGAGCTCGATGTGGTCGTGCGCGCCGGTGCCGAGGACATCGAGAAGCTCGAGAGCCTGCGTTCGACCATCGAGCCGCTGGCGAACACCGCTTCGCTGGTCATGGGTACCGACGTCGAGAAGCCGGCTGCGAGCATCGCCGTGGTCGATAGCGGTGTCGAGGTCTTTGTGGTGCTCGAGGGCAAGGTTGATCTTTCGGCCGAGAAGGCGCGCCTGGAGAAGGAGATCGCCGCTGCGCAGAAGGAGCTCGCCGGCTGCGAGAAGACCCTTGCTAACGAGGGCTTTGTTGCCAAGGCCGCGCCTGCGGTGGTCCAGAAGAAGAGGGACCGTGCAGCTGAGCTCAAGGAGATCCTGGTGGCGCTGACTGCTCAGGTTGCTGACTTCTCGTAGGCGGTGCTGGGGGGCGCGGTTTGGGGCATTGCTCGCTACTGCGGACACCTATTCCGCCGTTCTAACGAACGGCGGGTGACTCGACGCTGCAAACGCCTCTGATGGCCAATCTGCCGTTCAACTTCGGGCGCATGGGCATAAGCCCTATGCGCCCTTGTTTCACGGCACCTTGGCTCATCAGAGGCGTTTTCGCTGACTATCCTCAACCTATACTGTTTTATTTTTCTATGAATGGCGGTTCTAAAAATGCCTAAGCGTTCTGGCTTGTATACCGTTCCTTTTGAGTTTGATTTGCTTTCGTTTGATGAGGCTGTGGGGCTTGCTGCCGACACGGGGCGGATTTCTGGGGATGCTGGTCCTTTGCTCGAGACGGTTGTCGATATGCTTGATGAGCTGGGACGTCCGGATGAGTATTTCGATTGCATTCAGGTTGCCGGTACCAATGGCAAGACTTCGACTACGCGTTTTTCGGCTGCCATTCTTCGTGGTGAGGGGCTCAAGACCGCGCTGTATACGTCGCCGCAGCTGGTGCGCTATCCCGAGCGTATGGAGGTCGATGGACGCGTCGTGAGCGATGAGGCCTTTGCCCGTGGTGTTTCTGCCGCTGTTGAGGCGGGACATCGCGTGAATGCCCGTCGTGTGGCGGCGGGGGAGGGCGGCCTGACCTCGCC
>CABPXT010000101.1:0-7639 GCA_902461405.1 uncultured Collinsella sp. | reverse complement strand
GGTGGCGCTGCAGGCTTTATTGGCTGCCGCGTTGGCAACGAGTGCCACAAAAGCCGCCGTGCTGCCCGCAGGGGCGGCCTGGGAGCCAGACACGGCGCGTGCCGCGGCGGCGATGTCGTCGCGATTGAAGGAGCCGGTCTGCCCGCCGTTGGTGAGCTCGTCGATGGCGACTTGATAGACGTCGCGCGAGCGCGCAGGGTCGCAGCTCACCGGCGAATCGTCGTCGAGCATACTGTCGATCATGGACCAAGCCTCGGCCTCGTCCATGGCATCTGCGGCTCGAGCGATGGTAGGGACACCATCGTCGGCATGACGGCGCTGGAACGCACCAGTCAGGCCGGAAAGGAATGCCGAGGTAGACTGCTCCGACTGAGCCTGAGAAGCAGAAGCGGCAGCATATGGAGTCGCATCCTGCTGCTGAGCTGGAATCGAGGCGGTCTTGAACTCGCTTTGATGCTGATTGAGATTGGCGGCACCGCCCATGGCATCGGGCTGGAACAGACGCTCTTCACGCTGCGCACGGTACTCGGAGATACCCAGCGAGGCGGCATAGATGCCCACGCCCGCCACCGCACCGACGGCAAAGGGAACAGCGCCCGCGACAACCGTCTCGTTGACCGACGAGAACGGCAGCGTCGCGGCATACATCACCACGGGGGCGGCAAGGCCGATCCCGCAGGAAAGTCCGGCAAGGACTGCTCGTTGTGTTGCATCAGAAGAAGCCATGAGCTCTCCCCATCTTCCAGCACCCAAATCGCATCATTCAGTTGGCTGCGCGAGAGAAGATGAAGCGGGGCTATGCCCCAAAGCAACGGTATATGGTTCGTTTCATCTGCGTTTTCCGTCGCGAAGCTTAAAAGCTATTATGCGAAACCGCCCTGCCGATTGCAAGCGACGATGTCGGATTGAAACGGGAAACCTGCTGCTCGTCGGTCTTACGGTCAAAAATAAGCGCGGAGCGGCGCTATAGAAAAGGGCCGAGGCTCAAAGCCCCGACCCTTTATCGCATTGATGACTATCGCTGCGCGCGGATGACAACCTAGAACGTCTGCTCGTAGTCGCTGTGTTTTTTGGCCGAACGCACCAGGAACTCCTGGTTGGTGTTGGTGCCCTTAAGACCCTTGATAAACGATGCGGCTGCGCGCTCGGTGTTGTTCATGCCGGCAAGAATGCGACGCAGGCCAAAGACAAACGGACGCATCTGCTCGTCGACCAACAGGTCCTCGTTACGCGTACCGGAGGCAACGGGGTCGATAGCCGGGAAGATGCGGCGGTCGGCCAGGTCGCGGTCGAGCTTAAGCTCCATGTTGCCGGTGCCCTTGAACTCCTCAAAGATGACCTCGTCCATCTTGGAACCGGTGTCGATGAGGGCAGAGGCCAGGATGGTAAGCGAGCCACCGTTCTCGATATTGCGGGCTGCACCCAGGAAGCGCTTGGGCGGATATAGGGCCGCCGAATCGACGCCGCCCGAAAGGATGCGGCCCGAGGCGGGCGCCGCCAAGTTGTAGGCGCGGGCGAGGCGCGTGATGGAGTCGAGCACCACCACGACGTCGCCACCCAGCTCCACGATGCGCTTGGCGCGCTCGATGACGAGCTCTGCCACGCGGGTGTGGTTGTCGGCAGGCATATCGAAGGTCGACGCCACAACCTCACCCTTGATGGAACGCTGCATATCGGTGACCTCTTCGGGGCGCTCGTCGACGAGCAGGCAGATGAGGTGCACCTCGGGGTTGTTAATCGAGATAGACTGGCAGATCTTCTTGAGGATCGTGGTCTTGCCGGCCTTGGGCGGGGACACGATCAGGCCGCGCTGGCCCTTGCCGATCGGTGACACGATGTCGATGGCGCGACCGGTAATAGAGTCCTTGCCGTGCTCCATGCGCAGCGGCTCGTTGGGATAGACCGGGGTGAGGTCGCCGAACTTGGGACGGTTGCGAATCTGCTCGGGGTCCAGACCGTTGACGGTCGTGATTTTGGCGAGGCCGGCGCGCTTGTCGCCGCCGCGCGAAGGACGCAGCGAGCCCTCGATGACGTCGCCCGTGCGCAGGCGCGCGGAGCGGATGAGGTAGGCGGGCACGAAGGCGTCGTCGTTGGACTTCATGTAGCCATGGGCGTGGATGATGCCGGAGCTGTCCGGGCGAATCTGCAGAATGCCCTTGATGTCGCGGAAGCCCTCGGCCTTCGCGGCGGTGACGTAGATCTCCTCGACGAGCTCGGCTTTCTTCTTGCCGGTCGTCTCGATCTCGAACTCCTTGGCCTTTTCGCGCAGCTCGGCGACCTTCATGGCCGCGAGCTCCTCACGAGAAAGCGTGGGCTCGGTGGGGGCGGCGTTACGCTCCTTGTTGCGCTGTTTGCGATCGCGTTGGCGGTTGCGACGGTCGTTGTTGCGCTCGTCCTTGCGCTCGTTGCGCTCGTTGCGCTCCTCGTTGCGCTTGTGCTGGCGACGGTTGGGGCGAGCGCCGTCTTCGCCCTCGGCGGGGGCGGCACCATCGGTTGCGGTGGTGTCAACATTGGCCGCAGCGGCGTCATTGGCCTCGGCGCCGGAATCGACCTGCGCTTCGACATCAGCATGCTGCTCGGCGGCCTTGGCCTTAACGGACTTCTTGCGACCGCGCTTGGGCTTCTCGGATGCAGGCTGTTCGACGTCCTGGGGCTCGACGGCATCAGTCGATGCATCGGCGGTCGTCTCGGCGGAATCCTCGGACGCACCCTTCTTGGCAGCCTTAGCCTTGGACGTGCGCTTAGCAGCAGTGCGACGGCTGCGACCGGGACGGACGTCGGCGGGCTCGGCATCGGCAGAAACGGCCTCGGAAGTCGTAGCATCCTGGACGGGTTCATCGGCAGCAGTTGAGGACTTGGCGGTCGCCGCAGCATCCCGAGCGGCGGCGGCTGCGGCTGCGGCCTTCTCGGCCTCGACAAAGGCCTTGGGCTTGCGACCGCGACGGTGCGGGCGCAAAGCCGGATCGACAACGGGAACTTCGCTGGCCTCGACAGGCGCAGCGGGCTCAACAGGCGATGTGCCCTCCCCTGCCGCGGAACGGACCGAAGCCTCAGTGAGCTCGGGGGTTACCTGTTCAGCAACCTGCTCGGCCTTAGCAGTCGTGCGACGGCGTGTGCGCGGTACCGGCTTCTCGGTCGGACGGGCGGCGGCGAGGAGGCGACAGGAGTCTCGGTGGCGGCAGGCGTCTCGAGCACAGACGGAGCTGCAAGCTCGGTCAGAGCCGCGGCCTCGCGCTCGGCAGCACGACGGCGGGCGCGCACCACCTGAGCCTCGCTAATCTGCGCCAACGCACGTGCCTGCGCGACCTCATCGGAAATCGGCGCCGAGGAGTCAGCTGCAACGGTGAGCTTGGCGCGCGTCGTGCGCGTGGTACGGCGCTTTGGCTTGGTGACCTCCTCGCCGTCAGCGGCAGGGCTGGCCGGGCGGCGCATGCGCTTGGGCTTTGCCGGAGCAGCCTCCTCACCAGTTGCAGGCACGGCCTTCTCAGCCGCTACAGGCATAGGCGTCGAAGCAGCCTTAGGCGTCTCAGGAGCCGAGGCTTGCGCGGGCGCCGCGACCTGGTCCGACGCAACCGGTGCAGCGGGAGCGGCCTGCGTCGTCGTTATTTCGTTTTCTTGCTGTTGATCAGACACAGTGTTTGCTCAACTTTCTTTTCAAGCCCTGTGATCATATGCTCCCTGCATAAACCTTCAGGGCGGCTAAACAGTCTAGTTCCGTTCAAAACGACGGACATCATTGATCTGTATCGAGATGATTGCGTCAACTACGCAGCGTTAGTGTAACACAACCGCCGCCACCTGCAACTTAGTCATTGGGGACGTTCTTAAACGACTAGTCAAAAGGGACACTCTTTGTTTGCCACCCACAAATCTGACTGCCTCCGCCAAAACTATGGCGGTTTACTACGATGAATCGCTCAACCGCGACCACTCCGAAACTTGTTGAACTAAAACCGCAGGTAGATGCCTTGCACTTTTTAGCAAAAAGCCGGCGTGGTTAGAATTCCTCAATTCATCGTAGTAAACCGGCATAGTTTCGTATTTCCAGCAGTTCCAAATTCATCAATACGTCGGCGTTTGCGAAAAAAGCCCGACCTCCGTAGGAGATCGGGCTTATAGGGCTCAGTTAAACCAAACCTACACGGTCAAATGACCCGCAGATTACATCTGCTCGGGCGCGGAAACGCCAACGAGGGTAAGCACCAGGGCGAGCGTCACGCGGACAGCGTCGCAAGCTGCCAGACGGGCGCGCGAAAGCTCGGGGTCGACGGGACGGCCCTCGCTCGGCAGCACCTGGCAGGCAGCGTAGAAGCTGTGGAAGTCGCCGGCGAGCTCCTCGGCAAAGTGGGTCAGACGGAACGGGGCGCGATCGCGAGCGCAGCTGGCGATCAGGTCGGTGAGCTCATTGAGCTTGCGCGAAAGGGCGAGCTCGGTCGGGTCGGTCAGCAGCGAGTAATCGACGTTCTCACCGATGGCCTTGGCGGCAACGGCCTTCATGCCCATCTCGTCGGCCTGCTCGGCGGTAACGTCGGCGGCACGGCGCAGGATGGAGCACACGCGGGCGTGAGCATACTGCACGTAATAGACCGGGTTGGAGTTGTCGCGCTTCTTAACGGCCTCGATGTCGAAGTCGACCATCTGGTTGGAGCTCTTGGAGATGAGCGTGTAGCGAGCGGCATCGGAGCCAACCTCGTCGACGAGCTCCTGAAGGGTCACCATGGTGCCCTTGCGCTTGGACATACGGACGGGCTTGCCGTTACGCAGCAGGTTGACGAGCTGGCCCAGTAGAACCTCGAACTTGCCGGGGTAACCCAGAGCGTCGCAGACGCAGCGGACGCGCTCGATGTAACCGTGGTGGTCGGCGCCCCAGATGTCGATGACGTGGTCGACGCGCTGGAACTTATCCCAGTGATAGGCGACGTCGGAGGCGAAGTAGGTGTACTCGCCGTCGGACTTGATCAGGACGCGGTCCTTGTCGTCGCCCAGATCGGTGGAGCGGAACCACAGGGCGCCGTCCTTGGTGTAGAGGTAGCCCATCTTGTCGAGCTTCTCAAAAGCGCGGTCGACGGCGGAGGTGCCGGCGGTCTCGCCCTCGGTGTCCTTCACATACAGCGAGCGCTCGGAGTACCAACGATCGAAGTCGCAGTTAACGGCATGGCAAAGGTCGCGCATGTTGTCGACCATCTTTACATAGCCGCGCTCGCGGAAGCTCTCCATACGCTCCTGCGGATCGGCGTCGACCCACTTGTCGCCGTCGGTGCGCCAGAACTCGGCAGCCTCGTCGATAATGTAGTCGCCGCCGTAGGAGTCCTTGCCCAGAGTCTCGGCAAAGTTGTCCTGATACGGATGGGTCTCGGGGTGCTCGTCGTTCTCGTCGGCAACAAAGGCGTCGCGGTCGGCGATCAGCAGCTTGTGAGCCTCGTCGATATCCACGCCCTGCTTGGCGATGATGTCGGCAAGCTGCATATAGCGCGTGCTGATGGAGTTGCCGAAGGTGTTCATCTGAGAGCCGTGGTCGTTGATGTAGAACTCACGCTGGATGTCGTAACCGGCGTGGTCCATCACACGGCAAAGGGAGTCGCCCAGAGCGGCCCAGCGGCCATGACCGATGTGCATGGGGCCGACGGGGTTAGCGGAGACGAACTCGACCTGGGTCTTCAGGCCGCCACCGACGTTGGACTTAGCGAAGTCCATGCCCTTCTCGCGGGCCTCACCGAAGATGGCGTTCTTAACGGCGACGGAGAGGTAGAAGTTGATGAAGCCAGGACCGGCGATCTCGACCTTCTCGATTGCGGGATCCTCGGGCATATGGGCAACGACGGCCTCGGCGATCTTGCGCGGGGCGCAGTGAGCCAGCTTGGCGGACTTCAGGGCCATGGTGGAGGTCCACTCGCCATGAGAAGTGTCAGCCGGTCGCTCGATAGCGCAATCGTCAAGTTCAAATGCGGAAAGGTCGCCGGCCTCCTGGGCCGCAGCAAGCGCAGCGCGTACCAGCTCTTCAATCTTCTCGGGCATAGATCCTCCTTGTGTTAAAGCCCCCGAGCTCTTGGTCACTCGTAGGGCAAAAGCCAGAGTTTGTAGCACTCTATCACAAGCGAGGGGCACTGTCGCAGGGTAAAGCCAATCGAAATTGCATATGCACAAAATTGACTACAGCTTGTATGGAGTCACTCAAAGATGCCGGTCTGCCTGCAGATTATGCACGCGTTGAAAATGCATAAAGGTGTGAATGAGCTGTGTCTTTTATCGAATACTCTTACCTATCAGAGTTGTGTGCTTTTCCTGCATAAGCGAGGATTTGCGCACGTCAGCGTGTTATTCTAGACATACGTAAATTCGTATAAGTTGGAGGTAGCATGTTCTCAATCGGTCAACACGTCATTCATCCGGGTCAGGGAGTCTGCACCGTCGTCGGTTTTAGGGACGACACGCCGCAGCCCATGTTGTTGCTCGAGGCCAAGCAGGGGCATGCGCAGACGATCCTTATGTACCCCGTGGCGCAGGCCGACCGTCTGCATGCCGCCATCTCTCAGCAAGATGCCGAGCATCTGCTGAGCCACTATGACGAGCTGGAGTGCGACACCTTTACCGAGCGCAACAGCTCGCTTGAAGAGACACACTTTAAGCAGCAGCTCAAGCTGGGCGCGCCCGAGACGGTCCGCGTGGCAAAGACCATGATGCACCGCATTCGCCAGGCCGAGGAAGCCGATAAAAAGCCCAGCTCTTACTATATGCGTGTACTCAAGGAAGCCAAGCGCCGCTCCATCGAGGAGTTCGCCGTGGCATTGGGCGTCACCGAGGAGGCCGCCGAAGCCCGCCTAGCCCAAGCCGCCCTCAACTAACCCATCCGCGCCAAAAACCACCACAAAGGGGACAGGCACCTTTGTGGTGGTTTTTTCGTTCTAGTCGTTCTAGTAGTATTCATTCTTATTGATACCCACGAGCACAAGGAGTCTCTTATGGCAGAGCCGCTTACCGCCGGAATCACCCGCGACCGCGCGTTCGAACTGCTCAACGAGCACAACAAGGACCCGTTCCACATCACCCATGGCGAGACGGTCGAGGGCACTATGCGCTACTTTGCGCGCGAGTTCGACCCCGAGAACGAGGAGTTTTGGGGCATCGTCGGTCTGCTGCACGACCTGGATTGGGAGGAGCATGAGGACGACCCCATGAACCACACAATCTATGCTGCCGAGATTCTTGAGGGCGAAGGTGCGTCTCCCGAGCTCATTCGCGCCATCCAGACGCACACGTCGGACTTCAACACCTCGCTGCCCAAACCCGAGCTGCAGATGGAAAAGATCCTGTTTGCCTGCGATGAGCTCACCGGCCTGATCGGCGCTGCAGTCATCATGCGCCCGAGCAAGAGCGTTATGGACTTTACGACCAAGTCGCTCAAGAAGAAGTTCAAGGACAAGCGCTTTGCCGCCGGCTGCTCGCGCGACGTGATTTCGCAGGGCGCCGAGATGTTGGGCTGGGAGCTCCCCGAGCTCTTTGACCGCACCATAGCGGCCATGCAGTCCTTCGCCCCCGACCGCGACACCTTTCAGGCTTAATTCCAAAACCACCACAAAGGGGACAGTGAACTGCGCCCCGAAACTTGGACTGAATAAATAGCGACTACGCCGCAAGGGCC
>CABPXT010000100.1:0-7674 GCA_902461405.1 uncultured Collinsella sp. | reverse complement strand
GGACGAGACGGCGGGCCGGGCGGCCACGCGCCACTCCGCCCGCAGGTCGCATGCCGCGTTCCTCGCCCTCGGGGAGGACGCGTGCGCCGCGGCCTGGGAGATGGACACCGTCGAGGGCGCCCGGGAGGACTCCGCCTGCCTGCTCACGCTGCTGCACCGCCCCAGCAGGCTGCAGCTCGCGCTGCCGCTGGCGGAGAAGACCGCCGGGCGCGTCGCGGCCGCCCTGGGCGATATCAGGGAGGTCCTCGGCGCCGACGGCATGGGCAGGGTCTTCCGCGCCGTGCTCACCGACAACGGCACGGAGTTCTCCGACGAGCGGGCGATCGCGGACCTCGTCGGCGAGGGGCCGGGCGAGACGAGGCTGTTCTACTGCGACCCGAGGCGCAGCGACCAGAAGGGCGCCTGCGAGCGAAACCACGTCGAGATAAGGAAGCTGCTGCCCAAGGGCTCCGGACTCAGGTTCGACCGGCTCGCCCCGGCGGACCTGGCGCTGGCCATGTCGCACGTGAACTCCGAGCCCCGCGGCGCGCTCGGCTTCTCGACGCCCGCCAGGGCCTTCAGGGCGATGCTCGGGGAGGACGCGGCGGCGCTGCTGGACGCCTACGGCGTGGAGGACGTGGCGCTCGGCGATCTCGACCTGACGCCGGGGCTCATCGAGAGGGCGCGCGCCGAGAGGGGCGATGCCCCGCTGGCCTAGGCTAGAAGGAAAAACGGAATAGACGGACCGACCGTCCGGCTGAGTCTGGGAAGAGGTGCCGGGCGGCGGGCGGAGCATGGCCACCGGACCTATCGAAACACATCTCCACCGTTCCTTCAACTGGGAAAACGGCGCCCCCGGACCCCAGGAGGGGCCGCGGGGGCGTTCAGCTAACTGCGGGAACGGCCTATCCGCTCAAAGTGTTCGGCTGAGATCGGAAATCAACCGCAGCGTTCGCGGTTGCAAAACAGCCCAACAAATAGCGGCTATTAGTCAGCTCGGCTGTCCAAAAGGCCTAATAGTTGCTAATAGCGGCCAGTTGGCAACGGATTTGGGCTATTAGTTCTAACAGTGCCTATACTATGACCCCACAAACGGGACAAGGTTTTCTATCCGCACGAGGTTTTAAAGTTTTAGCTGGAACAATCCGGCAGATTGGAGCACAGAACATGAGGTTCGAACGCCTCGTGTCGCTCAAAATACGTCTCCTCAACTGCGCAAAGGAGAACGGTTTTTAGCGACAGGGAGACAATGGAATGATCTGGTTCACCAGTGACACGCACTTCGGGCACGAGAACGTCCTGAAGTTCACCGACCGCCCGTGGGAGACGATTTGGCAGATGAACGACGCCATCGTCGACAGCATCAACGGTAGGGTCGCCATGGACGACGAGCTCTACATCCTGGGGGATTTCTCATTCAAGATGACCGCCCAGGACGCCTATGGGCTGCGCAAGCGAATCGCCTGCAGGCGTATCCACCTCGTCCCGGGAAACCACGACAAGGACTGGACCCGGCCGGCGGTCGCGGGTGCATTCACCGTGGAGCCGCCGATCTGCGTGCTCAAGATCGACGGGCAGAAGATTGTCCTGAGCCATTACCCCATGGCCGACTGGCAGGGCATGAACCATGGATCGTGGCACCTCCACGGGCATATCCACAGCAGCGGCGGCGCGTACAACGAGTTCAACCGCAAGCAGGGCCTTCTGCGCTACGACGTCGGTTGCGATGCCAACGGGCATTCCCCGGTGAGCCTCGACGGGCTGAGGGAATGGTTCGCGGGAGTCGACGAGCCGTGCGGCCGGGTGAAGTGGCCCTGGTGGGTCAACGAGACCGGCGACAGGCAGGTCGAGCGCGAACTGGCGGCGTACAAGAGGGAAGAGACGATCCGATGACGGTCTATGTGACAGGCGACATCCACGGTGGGCTCGACATGCAAAAGCTCCGCGACTGGGAGCTTGGCGACAGTCTTACCAGCGACGACTATCTCATCGTTGCCGGTGACTTTGGCTTTCCGTGGAACTTTTCCGCTGAGGAATGCGCCGACATCGTTTGGCTGGAGTCGCGCCCCTACACGGTGCTGTTCGTCGACGGCAACCACGAGCGCTTCGATCACTGGGCGGAGCGCCCCGTGGAGTTATGGCATGGCGGGCTGACGCAGCACCTGTCGGACACCTCGCCCATTCGGCGCCTGACGCGCGGCGAGGTCTTCGAGCTCGACGGCTCGACAATCTTCACCATGGGCGGTGCCACGAGCGTGGACAGGGAATACCGCGTTCCGTATTCCAGCTGGTGGCCTCAGGAGCTCCCGGACGAGCGCGAATTCGATGCCGCGCGGGCAAAGCTCGACGAGGTCGGCTGGAAGGTCGACTGCGTCATCACCCATACCTGCTCGACGCGCATGCTCTCGCCGACGCTCTACCCGGACCCGGGCTGGGAACGCCCTGATGTGGACCGGCTGACCGGATTCCTTGACGAGCTCGAGGACCGCCTGGACTATAAACACTGGTATTACGGCCATTTTCACCGAGACGGCAACCCGGACGAACGGCACACGGTGCTGTACGACCGGATCGTGAGGCTCGGGGACAAACTCCTGCCGTGGGGTGCGTACTGATGACGGTCTATGTGACAGGCGACGTGCACGGCAGGGCCGAGTACGGGTCCAGCCGGTTTGCATTCAAAAATTGGCCGCTGGGCCGGACCCTGACGCGCGATGACGTGGTGATCGTGGCCGGCGACTTCGGCTTTGTCTGGGATGGATCCAACGCCGAGAAATACTGGCTCGACTGGTTCGAGTCGAAGCCGTGGACCACGTGTTTCGTAGACGGCAACCATGAGAATCACCACGCCCTGGCTGGGCTGCCGGTGCGGGAGTGGAACGGCGGGTTCGTCCACGAGGCGCGACCGCACGTGCTGCACCTGATGCGCGGAGAGGTGTTCGATATCGACGGGCTCACAGTCCTTGCCATGGGCGGCGCCGCGAGCAACGACAGGCAGTATCGCAAGGAGGGGAGGAGCTGGTGGCCCGAGGAGATACCGAGCGTGGAAGAGATGGGGCACTGCCGCGCCTCGCTCGATCGCGTGGGCTGGAAGGTCGACTACGTTGTGACTCACGAGGCTCCTGCCGACCTGGCAGAGCAACTATGCCGGGAGCGCGAACGCGAGTATCTGGACGACCGGCTGCAACGATTCCTTGGCGAGCTCGACGGGCGACTCGGCTGCCGCGCCTGGTTCTTCGGCCACTACCACGGCGACGAGTGGCGTGACGCCAGGCATCGCCTTATCTACCGAGACATCGTGCCGGTCGAAGATGCTGCGCCCGCTTCTAGAAACCTTCTAGAAGCGCTCTAGAAGGTTTCTAGAAATTAGGCGCCATATGGACTATTCCAATTCAAAAGTCTGGTCGAGGGAGTTCGACCCGGCACCCACCCCGTCGACTTTCACTTCGATGGGAGACATGTCGTTGAGGTCAAAAATCGACACACCGTCGCATTCGCCTCCCGGCGCAAGCCCTTGCGAAGAGAAGTGATCTTCCTGCAAATCGGCGGCAAACCCGCGAGATAGCATCTGCTTATTTTGATAAGCCGTGATGTAGCTACCAACAGCGCATGAATCTGCCGATCGGTTGTTAATGGCGTGCCAGCGAACAACGGCAACCTTCCCGCCATCGCCAGTCGGGGAATCATGCACCTCGACGCCGGTGACTGAATACTTCATCTTGCCGTAAACCCCGTCTTCCTGCGCGTTATCAGAATCGGCGACCCGAACTGCCGTCTGATGATCGTCTGCCTGGCTGCACCCAGAGGTCATAACTAGGGCGGCTGCCAGAACACCCGCAGCCCCAAAGTTCCGAGCTAGGTTGATTGCCTTTTTAACAGAGAGATGCTCCATCGATTACTCCAAACTTAATTGTTTTTGAATGCCATCAGCCAAACAGCCAAGCCCCAATGAGCATGACCACTGAAACTGCCGTAAGCGAAGCCCAGACGGCATTTTGACGGGTGATGACACCGCTGATGGTGAGCGGATTTGCGCCGGCACCATCAATGACAGTCCATACGAGTGCCGTGACCAAAAAGACGACTAGCCCTGCCGTTATCAACTCACGGCGAGACGGCCTTAGCTTGTCGGACATATCTACACGCCCCTCGTCTGGGCCATGACCTCGACCTTGGCCTCGGCCACGGCCGCCCGCTGCTCGGAGGCGGCGAGGCGGTCCTTGAGGGCGGCGACCTCGGCCATCAGGTCACGCTGGGCGAGGAGGGAGACGTTGAGATCGGCCTGAGCCTTGGCCGCGGCGTCGACCGCACCCCTCATGCTTTCAATTCGATCGTCTTTTGCGGCTGATTCTGCCAAGAGCTGATTGTTCTCGGAATCGAGCTTCTTGAGCTGCGAGAGGTAATCGGCGACGGTGGCGTGGAGCTCATCGTTCTCAATCTCCAAGCTCGCAGTATCCAGCTCGAATTTCTCTTTGATGGCGGCGACCTGCTCGACGCAATTAGATTTGATGCTCTGAATCTGTTCCGTTGCACTTTTCTTGGCGGCGTCGGCGTCCTCGCAGGCAGCACGAGCCTCCATCGCGGCGGCTTCGGCAGCGCCCACGATGATGCGCTTGACCCGCTCGACCGCCTCATCGAGGACGGCCGATGCGTCGAGCGCAGCCTTCACGCCGGGAGTGGCGTTAGGGTGGTAGCCGTCGACCAAGCGGGCGACGGTATCGGCCTGCGAGAGGCCAAGGCTCGTGCTGATGTCCTTTATGGCGTCACGGGTCTCCGATGAGACATTCAGACTGGTCATTTTCTTTTCGGACTGGACTTGGTTTTCGGCCATGATGCGGCACTCCAATCAACAACGGGCATGGCTCCGCCACGCCGTACGGCTGGGAACAAATACGCGGCCGCTGTTGAGTTGTGTTCGTCCTGCGTTCGGTGAGTTCTAAAAAGGCGTCTCAAGTCATGCGTTCACGCAGGGTTTCAGTTGGAGAAATACCGCACTCTTATATAGTAGCGCACTCGGATTTATCTTCTGACGCCCACTAACCCGCGCTCGCGGAGCACGCGGTACAGGGTCGATTTCGAGATACCTGTTGCGGCGCAGATGTCGGGAATTGGCGTCTCACGGGCGAGGTAGAGCTTCACAGCAGCGTCGGCCTTGACGTCCGCGATACGCGGGCGGCCCCCGACGTTGCCACCGCGGCTCCGTTTGACGGCGATACCCTCGGCCTGGCGCTGCCTGATCAGGTCGCGCTCGAGCTCGGCGGTGCAGGCATGGGTGCCCAGCACGAAACGGCCGAATGCAGTATCGAGGTCAACGGGCTGCTTCAGTGATATGAGCTTCACTCCTAAGTTCCTGAACATCAGGTCATAGTTCAGTAGCTGCCTCGTCGATCTGGTCAGGCGCTCCCAGGACTCGACCACCACTTCATCGCCGCGCTTCATCTTTTTGAACAACTTTTTCTGTTGCGTGCGGTCGCCCTCGCGTGCGCCAGTCTCTTTGTCTTTGAAGATGCGCTCATAGGCCACGCCAGCGTTGACCAATGCCTCGATTTGGCGGTCGAGCTTCTGGTCCTTTGTGCTCACGCGGGCATATCCATATCGTGTCATTTTTAGCCTCCTGCCTCGTAGTTTGATTTTCCCATGGGAATCAAGGGCGAGGTTTTGGCACTGGGTTTTGGCACTCGACATTCATGGCATCGAGGGTTCGATTTTCGAGTGCCCAGAGGCATACGTTTTGGGACGAACGGCTAATGGAATATGTTGGGACGGATAGTATTCTACTACCAAATAGTAGTAGAATACTATCGTAAAGATTGGAGGCTCATGGTCCGGATACACCAGAGAGTTCACGAGCGGCACCCCGAGCTAGATGACGGTGATGTCGAGGCGGCGTGGGAGAGCTACTGCTTCGCAGCCGTCCGCATACCCGGGGAGCGCGAGATGCGGACGGGCTACGACCCGCAAGGCCGGTACATCGAGATGGTCGGTGTCCTCCTGGCCGACGGCGCGTGGCTCGTCTACCACGCCATGACGCCGCCGAGCAAGAAGACGCTGAGGGAGATCGAGAACGCGAGAAGGAGAGGTTACTGATGGAATATAGGCTTGCAAACGGATCCGTTATCACGGATGAGGACATCGAGCGCGAGTGCGCGGAATACGAATCCGACTCCTGGGAGGGGAGCCTGGTGAACCTCCGAGTCGGCCGCCCCAGGCTTTCCGAGGTTGAGGCCAACGCAAACCTGTCTTTCAAGTGCCCGAAGACGGGCGCCGACCTCATCGAGAGGGCGGCCGCCGCGTGCGGGATGCGGAAGTCGGAGTTTCTGCGCTCGGCCGCGATCGAGAAGGCCGAGAGGATACTCAGGTCGGCATAGCCCCGGCGCGCCTTCCCGGAATCGGCGTTGCCGCAGGGAGTGAGCGGCCTGCGCCGCCGTTATGTTAGACATGTCGCTAACATAACGGCGGTTAAGTCGTGGCGCGGGTCGGGGCATCCGCACCACCACAGGTTCAATCGCCCCGTAAATCGAATCCTGTTAAGTCGTCTATCTGCGTGTTTATGAACACACTATTGCCATTCCTTAGGTGAGAATCGTGTCAGCACGGGGCGATATATTAGGCAGAACACCCGAGGGAAAGGAATAGCATGAGCAACACACAGGAAATCGTTCAACGACTCGAACGCGAGATAGCAGACCGATCTGCCGCAGTTGAGAAGGTTGATGCTTTTAAGAATTAGCTCGCACGGGCCATCAAGGCCTTCATGGGCACCTCTTCCGAAAGGGTGTTTAACGGTTCCGGAAAAGGTTATCCACCTGCGGGAACGATAGGCAACCGGACACACATTCTGTCCGAGCGGTTAAAAGCGGGCACGGAATTTAAACGGCTGAAAAAGGGGCATCGACCTGCGCCGATGCCCCTAAAGTAGACACACATTTTGTCCTATAAGCCTCATTTATTTGCGAAGAACATCGGCTAGCCGCAGGATTGAAATCATCGACCGATAAGTGAGTTCCACTTTTTCGCCCGCAAGCAGTCGTTTCGAGTCAATCTCATCTAGCCCCACAAGCCGAGAAAACAGCGGGCCGCTCATCGTGCCATCGTCAATTGATTCCCTTATGGTCTTCAAAACGCCCGTATCATGAAGCGATGCCGAGCTGTAGGGGGCAACACGAGCAGAACTCTCAATTAACGACGAGACAAAAGGATGGAGATGTTTTGGACATAGTCCATCAAACACCACATCCCCATTGTCATCCGAGCCGACCAGGCGCCAAGTATAATGATCGACCCAGTCATCTCCGTCATATATGGCGTCCATGAGCAACTTCCCGTCTAGAGAGAGAAACCTATTTGGACATCGGGGCGCAAGACCGCAAGCCATATCGGGCCCGCAGCAGCTCCAACCCAACGCACCACATAGGTTCCCTTTCGTACATGTGTATCAATCTGCCCCGAAATGCCGGTGAATGCAATTCCAGACCCGTTCGTCGGATAGCAATCGACGTATTTTTGTTTTCCGCTCACAACCTTGTATAGATATATCGTTCCAGCAAAAGAGAAGGGATCGTTCGCAATTTTGTCCGGAAGAACTTGCCACCTCAAAATCCCGCTACCAATATGGTCAAGCTTGACCGTTCCGCCGTCCCCCTCAAAAGTGGCAAGGGGATTTACCCCAGACTGAGAGTCGGCATCGCCCTCCTT
>CABPXT010000099.1:0-7807 GCA_902461405.1 uncultured Collinsella sp. | reverse complement strand
AGGCGCTCTCTCCGCGGGCGCGGACGCCCGGCCTCGCCCGCCGACACGTCGCGATCGAGCACACGCGCCGCATCCGGCGCATCGCGCTCGACGGTGCGAATGTGCAGACGCTCGGCGATGGCGCGGACGGCGGCACAGCGGGCAGCCTCGGCCTCTTCCTGCGCCGGCGTAAAGATACGGTTGCGCCCCAGCACCAGGCCAATCACATTACGCGGGCCCAGAGCGTCGACGGCCAGCGCCGCCAGCAGGGACGACGGCAAGTCGCCCTCGAGTGCCACCACAGCACGCGACGCACCGTGGGCTCGGGCGTTATCGCGCACGGCGAGCACCAGCGCCTGCCACAGCCACTCCTCGGAACGGAACTCGGGCAGTTCGTGATCTTCCAGGGCATCGAGCATCACGCCGCGCTGAATCTCCTGAACCAGCAGGCTCTCCTCAAAACACGGCGCCTGGGCCACCACGCGACCGCAGTCGTCGAGCACAAACGAACCGCCGGTATACACCGACTCGTCATAGGCACCGACCGGCGCCATGCAGGCAAACCACACGCTGCGCTTGGATGCGATCTTGCGGTAGGCGCCGCTGCGTACGGCGACAATGGCAGCAGTCTCGCGGTCGGTCATGTCAAACGCGTTGAATTGGAAATACGCAATGAGGTCAACACCGGTCGGCAACATCTCGAGTTCGCGGTCCAAGTCAAAAATCACGGCGATGCGCACGCCGTCCACGTCGAACACCGGCGGCGCCCAACGCGTGTCGTTGTTCTCGCCACGCTGCAGGGCAATGCTCGAACGCGCCGGCACCACATGACCGTCCTTGAGCATCATGTAGTCGAGCAGCGGCTGGCCCTCAAACGAAACCGCCGCGGGCACGATGCAGATCATGTCAAGCTCCTGGATACGCTCGGCGACACCAGTCAAGCCAGCAAGCATGTCGTGCTCAAAGTCGGCAGTGCCCACCAGGCCCCCGGGCATGGCGCCCATAAAGAGCGGAGCCGGAACGCACAGCACGCGCGCCCCGCGCTCGTGGGCCAGACGAGCCTGGTCCTCGATGCGGCCGCAAATGCCCTCAATATCACCCAGGCGCATATCGATCTGTGCAAGCGCGAGCTTCATGGCTCAGCCCTTTCCGTCGTAAACCATCGTTGTCGTAGTAAAAGCGCCGGCCGCATAATGCAGTCGGCGCTCGCATGTGCATATGCTAGCTATGATACCCCGAGCGGGGGCGCGCTCCTAGAATGTCGCGGACCACAGCCCGTGCAGGTTGCAGTAGGCATAGACGGTACCGGTCTTGGAACCGCCGGCAAAAAACGTCGCGGGCTTCATGCCGGGCTCAAGGTAATGGACCTCTAAGCGGCCCTCGGCCTCAAGGGCGATCCACTCAATATAGTGCTCGGGCAGGCTGGGGTGCTCGACCGAGCCAACGCGTGCGCGAATCACGTGACCGTCGCGCTCGGTCTCGACAACAGGCACGTGCTTCTCGTGCGCCGCGTCCTCAGTGTTTGCGGTCAGTTCCGTGCAACCGGCAGGGGTTGCAACGTCGTTGCCAAGGGCGGCAATGAGCTTACCGTCGGGGTCCTTAAAGAATTTCGCCATGATGTTCTCCTTTGCTGACGTGCCAATGTTCTTGATGGTTCTTATGCCCAAAGGCAGACAAACCATCCACGGCATTGCAAATGAACACATAACGGGCGGGGACGATGGGGCAGCGTGCGCTATCCGCCCTGGCGGCCCCACCCGAGCGGGTTAGCGCCCGTCGCCGCCCAGCAGCGCCAGAACATCTTCGCGGGTAAACAGCGCCGACGAGATGCCGTCGCCGCCGAGCACGCTGTTGACCAAGTCGCGCTTGGACTCCTGCATCTGCATAATGCGCTCCTCGATCGTGTCCTTGGCGATGAGCTTGTACACGGTCACGGTATGTTGCTGGCCAATACGGTGCGCGCGGTCGGTCGCCTGGTCCTGCGCTGCCACGTTCCACCACGGGTCGTAGTGGATGACCACGTCGGCCGCCGTCAGGTTAAGGCCCACGCCGCCCGCCTTGAGCGAAATCAAAAAGACCGGAACCTCGCCCGCTTGGAACTGCGCGACCATCTTGGCACGGCTCTCCTTAGACGAAGCGCCCGTGAGCTTAAGGAAGGCGATGTCCTCCTTGGCCAAGCGCTTACCGATGATATCGAGCATACCCGTAAACTGGCTGAACAACAGGATGCGATGCCCGCCGTCGAGTGCGCCGTGCACGAGCTCCATGCACGTATCGAGCTTGGCGCTCCCCGCCTTGTAATCCTCGTAGTGTAAACGCGGGTCGCAGCAGATCTGGCGCAGCTTGGTGAGCTCGGCGAGTACCTTGAGCTTGTCCTTCTTAAACTCCCCAGCCTCGCGGTGCTGCACCTGCTGGGCGATGCGGTCCTGGTTGGCCAGGTAGAGCTTGCGCTGCTCGCCGGTGAGCTGTGCCATGACGGTGTCCTCGATCTTCTCGGGCAGGTCGGCCACCACGTCTTCCTTTACGCGGCGTAGCACAAACGGCGACACGAGCGCCTGCAGGCGTGCGGCACTGTCACCCTCGGCGTGCTCGACCGGGCTCTCAAAGCGCTTGGCAAACGACTCGCGCGTCCCCAAAAGGCCCGGCATCAAAAAGTCGAAGATGCTCCAGAGCTCGGACAGGCGGTTTTCGATGGGCGTGCCCGTCAGGGCAAAGCGCACGCCGGCAGGCAGGCGCTTGGCGGCGCGTGCCACCTGCGTGAGCGGATTTTTAATGTACTGGGCCTCATCGAGCACCACGCGGGCAAAATCCTGCTCGACATACTCGTCGATATCGCGGCGCATAAGGTCATACGATGTCACGACCACGTTATGCTCGGCCACGCCGGCAATCTGTACGCGACGCTGTGCCTTGGCGCCCACGATGGCGCACACATCGAGCGAGGGCGCAAAGCGCTCCAGCTCGGCAGTCCAGTTGTACACGAGTGAGGCCGGGCATACCACGAGCGTGGGCTTGGTGTCCCCCGCCTCCACACGCGCCAGGATATGCGCGATCATCTGGAGCGTTTTGCCCAGGCCCATGTCGTCGGCCAAGATGCCGCCAAGGCCCAGGTGTTCGAGCGAGCCGAGCCACTGGTATCCGTCGACCTGGTAGCCACGCAGCGTGGCCTTGAGCGAGGCGGGTACCGTAAAGTCCATCTTGCCGAGCGTGTCCAGGCGCTCGACGGTGCGGTGGAACGCGGCGTCGCGATCGGCCTCGAGCGCCGGCGTGCGCGCGAGCATGCTATCGACGAACAGGGTGCTCGACGCGGGAAGCGACACGCCGTTGAGCAGGTCGACGGCATCGACGCCTAGGTCCTCGGCAAGACCAAACGCGGCACGCGCTCCCTCATCCAGGCGCACGATGTCGCCGGACGTCAGGCGCGCGAACGTCTGGTGGCGCTTGTACGAGTCCAGATAGATGGCAAGATCTGCCGCCGAAAGGCCGCTCGCGCCCAGTTCGACATCGAGCAGGTTACTCTTGACGGTCGCGCGCACCGAGAGCTTGGGCGCAGGGCGGACCGAAATCTGGCGCAGACGGTCGCTGAGCATGACCTCTCCCAGCTCGGACAGGGCAGACAGGCCCTCGGTCAGCAAGTGGAACAGGCTCTCGTCATCGCGCTCCTCAAACGCCAGGCCGCCCTCGTAGAAATCGAAGTACATGGCAGCCGTGTCCATAACGCGAAACTCCGCCAGCGTATCGCGGGGCGGAACGCCGGGGCGTTGCTCTTCGAAAGGACTGCCCGGAGCACCAAGACTAAAGAGATCAGCCGACCAATCGCCGTAGGTAACCGTAATTTTGCAGGTCACAAGACCATCGTCGACGCCGATTGCCATGGCAAAGCTCGCCTCGGGTGCCACAGTATCGAGCGCGGCGGGCGCGGTGAGGTCGGTATAGTCGCGCAAAATGGGCAGCGCCATACGGCAGAACTCACCCACCTGCTCGGCGGCAATATGGGCGGGCGTGCGGCACGGCAGCAAGCGCGACAAAAAAGGTGCGGCATGCTGAGCAAATGCAGCGTCGGTACGGCGCGCGCGGCGCGTGTCAACCAAGTAGGCGGCATCGCCCGACGCAAAGCAGTACATATCGGCGGGCAGGCGCAGGTCATAGCTACCACCAGCCGCCGGCGCGATTTTGGCGGCAAGCAGCGGTGGGCGCTTAGCGGATGCCTCGTCCTCCCCTTGCGGAGACAGCTCAACCGCCACGTCGTAGGTGCGATGCGTCGTCATCCCCCGCGACCAGGCGGGCTCAAAGGAGATGGTCTGGCCGCGCAGCAGGTCCAGCACATATACGATGCTATGCTCGGACAGCGGCAACTGACGCTCGGCAACAAAACCGCTGCGGGCAAAGTCGTACGACGCCGAACGCGAGCTTGTGATGTCATCGAGATAGGCAACTGTCGTCACAACAAGGTTGAGCAGCTTTGCCGATGTTTCGTCAAAGGCCTCAGGTGAATGGACAAACGTGAGCTTCTTGCCATAGGAGAACGTGCCGCCGCGCACGTAGGCATCGGCCATGCCGTCGATGTCCTTGACCACGTAGGAGACCGATCCACAGCGAATGCGGAACTCGAGCGCCCAGCTAAAGCGGTCAGCGAACAGCGGATTGTAGTACGGCACCAACGAGGGCTCCAATGCCGCTTTGGGGGCGTCGGGATCAACGGCACCGGCAAGCTTGCGGCGCATGCTCGCCAGCTCATCCATGCGCGCGTCCGAAAGATCGGAGAGCGCCGCCACAAGGCTCGGGCTCGTGGGGACGGGCGCCGGAAAGGGAAAGTTGGGGTTGACGGCCGGCGCTTGGGGTGCGGTGCGCGCGGGCTGTTTCGACTGCGCCGTAAACGTGCGAACCGGCGTGCGCAAACCTTCGACGGGCTCGGCGCCGCTGGCATCCAAATACGCCAGAGCCGTGGCAATAGCGTGCTTGCACATACCGGGGTAACGATAGGCGGCGGGGCAATCGCAGTCGTAGTCGATCACCTCGTGCTCGTCCATGTCGAGCGCCACGTGCGTCTTGTACAGGTCGCCACGCGAACCGCGCACCGAGCCCTCGACCGTCACGTTTTTGGAGAAGCGCGAGCCGCTGTCCTCGATCGACAGCACGGCGCCGTTGAGCATGAGCGAACGCCCCTTCATAAAGGTGCCGCTCAACGCCGCCTCTTTGCGAAGCGCCTGCACAAACGTCCCCTGCGCCATCACTTCCTCCAATCTCACCCGGGGTAGCTTAGATCACCGTCACGCGGCCCTGGTTACCCACAATGGCCTTGGCCTCGGCCAGCAGCGGAATCGAACGCGCGTTGACCTTGGCAGGTACCTCGGCACGCAGCACGCGCCCGTCCACCTGCTCGATAAAGATCTCCACGCGGTCGCCGCCCGGGTTAGCGGTGAGCACCGTGGCCAGGCGCGCCATATTGCCCTGGCTAAAGCGGCTGTTGGGCACCATGACCTCAAACACCTTGGGCTTGTTGTTCTCCTCGTTGAGCTCGAGCGGCACGATCTCCTGCGCGATGATCTGGTCGCCGCGGTCCGAGCGCTCGAGCTTGCCCTTAATGCGCACAAAGGCATCGGACAGCTGCGCGCCGGTCTCGGGATCGACCTCGCCGTACAGGTACCCCTCGGCCTCCTTGTAGGTCTTGGGGAACACGACGACGGTGGCCTCGCCTTCCATGTCCTCGAGCTGCACGATGCCCATGGGGTCACCGTTTTTGGTCACGCGCTTGGACACGCTCGAGACCATGCCGGCCCACCACAGCGCCTTGCCCTCGGGAATTTCCTGGTTGATGGTGCCGCCCGTAGGATTCTGAACTTCGTAGCCGGTGTCGATCTGCGAGAACGAGAAGTCACGCGCCTTGGCTAGTGCATACTCAAACGGGCGCAGCGGGTGGTCCGAGACATAGATGCCCAGAACCTCCTTCTCCTGACTCAACTTAAGGTGGCGGTCCCATTCCTGGCCATCCGGATCGGGCACGCTCACCTCAAAGCCCGAGCCCTCAACGTCGCCAAACATATCGAAGAACGACGTCTGGCCGCTCGCGCGATCCTTCTGGCGCTTTACCGCGGCATCGATGATGTTCTCGGGGTTGTTCTTGTCCACAAAGTGCATCATCTGGCGACGCGGATACCCCGTGGAGTCGAAGGCGCCTGCCTTGATGAGCGATTCGATCACGCGGCGGTTGGCCTGGCTCGAGTCCACGCGCTCGACAAAATCGTGCAGCGTCTTAAAAGGACCGCCCGCCTCGCGCTCGGCGATAATCGCCTGCGCCACGCCGGTGCCCACGCCGCGGATGCCGGCCAGACCAAAGCGCACGCCCTCCTTGGTAGCCGTGAACTCGGTACCGGACTCATTGACATCTGGCGAAAGCACGGGGATGCCGTCGTGACGGCACGCCGAGACGTAATGAACGATCTTGTCGGTCTTGCCCGTGTAGGACGTCAGAACGGCCGCCATGTACTCGTGCGGATAGTGCGCCTTGAGCCACGCCGTCTGCATAACCAGGATGGCGTAGCCGGCGGAGTGCGACTTGTTAAAGGCGTAAGATGCGAACTCGAGAACATCGTCCCAAATCTTCTGGGCGACCTCGCGCGTGTAGTTGTTCTTGATAGCGCCGTTCATCCAGTGGTCGTAGGTGGTCTCGTCCGAGCCATCCTCCCAGTGCAGCACCGTCGACGTGAGCAGCTTGATCTTTTTCTTAGCCACGGGTTTACGGATACGCGAGTCCGATTCGCCCTTGGAGAAGCCGCACATCTCGACGGAGATGAGCATAACCTGCTCCTGGTAGACCATGGTGCCGTAGGTTTCGCCCAGGATGTCGTCCAGGCGGTCGTCGTAGGAAACCGCCGGTTCCTTGCCGTTCATACGGTTGATGTAGGACGAGACCATGCCGGCGCCCAGCGGGCCCGGGCGGTACAGAGCGATCAATGCCACGACGTGCTTGTACTCGGTGGGCTTCATGTTCTTGATCGTGGCCGTCATGCCGGCGGACTCGACCTGAAAGACGCCGGCGGTGTGGCCGGAACCCATGAGCTTAAAGATCTCGGGGTCGTCAAAGGGAATCTCTTCCTCTTTGATGTCGATGCCGAAGTTCTTTTTGATGTTTGCCTTTGCCTTGGAGATAACAGTCAGCGTGCGCAGGCCCAAGAAGTCCATCTTGAGCAGGCCCATGTCGGCAACGGTATGGCCCTCGTACTGGGTAATCTCGACGCCGCCCTTGGTGTCGAGCTTGGTGGGCACGTGCTCGTTGACGGGGTCGCGGCAGATCAGAACGGCGCACGCGTGCACGCCCTCGCCACGGGTGAGGCCCTCGATTGAGAGCGCCGTGTCGATGATGCGGCGGGCGTCGTCGTCCTTTTTATATGCCTCGGCAAAATCGGGGTTAAACAGGTCCTCTTTGCCGGGTTGCTTTTCGAGCACCTGCTTGAGCTTGACCTTGGGGTCGCTCGAGACCATCTTGGACAGACGCTGGCCCATGTAGACCGGGTAGTCCAGGACGCGAGCGGCGTCGTTGATGGCCTGCTTGGCCTTAATGGTCGAGTAGGTGATGACGTGGGTGACCTTCTCGGGGCCGTAGAGCTGGCGAACGTGCTCCACGACCTCGAGGCGCCGCTCATCGTCGAAGTCCATATCGATATCGGGCATCTCGGTACGCTGCGGAGACAGGAACCTCTCGAACATCAGGCCGTTCTCGAGCGGGTCGAACGCGGTGATGTTCATGGCGTAGGCGACGATAGCGCCGGCGGCCGAGCCACGGCCGGGGCCGACGCCGATGCCGTTGTCCTTGGCCCATTGCACGTAC
>CABPXT010000098.1:0-7820 GCA_902461405.1 uncultured Collinsella sp. | reverse complement strand
TGACCATGGAGCCGGTGGGTTCCTCGACGGGCAGGTCGGCGCCGATAGCGGCTGCCATAGGCTCTTCGATCAGATAGGCCTGGCGGGCACCGGCCTGGATCGTGGCCTCAAAGACAGCGCGCTTCTCGACCGACGTGACACCGGAGGGAACGCAGACGACAACACGCGGACGCGGAGTCCACGGATAGCGCTTCTCGGACGCCTTATCGATAAAGTAGCGAAGCATGGCCTCGGTAACATCGAAGTCGGCGATGACGCCGTCCTTCAGGGGACGAACGGCCACGATGTTGCCGGGTGTACGGCCGAGCATGCGCTTTGCCTCGATACCGACCGCCAGGATGCGCTCGTCGTTCTTGTCGATGGCGACAACGGAGGGCTCGCGAATGACGATGCCCTTGCCGCGCACGGAGACAAGCGTATTTGCGGTGCCGAGGTCGATGGCAAGATCGCCCGCATAGCTACCGAAGAACATATCCATCAAAGAAAACAACGCAACTCCTGATGTGTTGGATGATTGCTGGAAAACTACTAGCTCATCATACTAGCGCAAGCCCGGCACCTCACTTGCGGTGAAGCGCCGGGCAAAGCTAAATCCCATAAGGTCACTACTGGTTGTCAGCAGCCGAGAAATCCATATCGAGCGAAGAAACGGCCCAGCCGATATGGTTGTCGGAGCGCACGAATTTGACGGTGTACTCCTGCTCGCCGCCCTTGGACAGCGATGCCTTCACCTTAGCGGTCGTCTCGGTCATGGACTGATCCATGCCCTCGACGGACACGGTGGCACCCTGCGGAATCGAGGAGATGATCATCGACTTAGCGTCCTCGGACAGGTTCGAGGCCAGGCAAGACTCGGCCTTTGCGGTGTCACCGTCGCCGGCAGCCTGGAACAGATCGGTAACGACAGACTCCTGAGACGGGAAGCCAAAGCCGCGCGTGTAGGCAAAGCCCAGACCGCCCGCGGCGATCAAAATGAGCAGAAGCAGCACGATGAAGACTTTGAGACCCGTGTGGCGATGGCGACGACGGACCTTGGCCTGCTTACGATCCTGACGGTCCTGCTGGACCATCTCGGACTCGGACAGCGTAAAGAAGCCGGTGTCCGAGGGATCGGGCATAAACTGACCGGTCGCGCCCGTGGGATCGAGAGGATCGACGGCAGGAGCGTCCATCGCGGGCGCCGGAGCCGTGGCCATAGCCGTCTGGGCAGACAGCGCGGCAAGCGAATCGTGCACGCGGGCAAGCTCATCGGCCTGCTCGGAGGTGAGCTGGTAGATGCCATCGGCAGTAGCGGCGTTAAAGGCATCGAGTGCGTCGGAGGGACGGCCGGCGGCAGAAAGCGCCTGACCCATGCCGGCGTTAAGCGCACGCGTGTCGTCGCGGGGGCCGGCAAAGTCGATAGCCGTGCGGTAGGTCTCCACGGCATCCGCCGGACGGCCGAGCTTAATGAAGCAACGACCGAGCTCGCCGAGCGCGGCGGCAGGAGCCGGATTGGCGCCGTCGATGGCAGCCTGACGGAAGGCAGTTCCCGCGTTGGCATAGTCGCCCGATTGGAACAGCGCATTGCCTAGACCCAGATAGGCCTTGAACGGCGTGGCATAGGAAGCATCCTGCGTAGCAGCAGAGAACGCCTGGGCGGCCGTCGTGTAGTCGCCCACGGCGGCGAGCGCCTTGCCGCGGTTGGTGAGCAGCGCGCCGCGCTTGCCGTAGGTGCCGTCGTTGAGGGCGGCGGCATAGGCCTCGGCGGCCTCGGCATACATGCCCAGGTGCATCAAGGCGTTGCCACGAAGGTGGTCGGCCTCGCCCATAATCTCATCGGGAGTCTTTGCCGCCCCAAGCATCTGGGCTGCAGCGGAAAAATCACCCGCGCGGTAAGCGGCGCGGCCCTGTTGGATCAGCTGGCTATTCAAGGAAGTCCCCTTTACTCGTGAACGATCTCGACATGGACGATCTCGTCGCCGGCACGCAGCTGCGAAATCACATCGAGACCCTCGACCGTGGTACCAAAGACGGTGTAACCGGAATCGAGGTTATGCTGGGCACCCAGGCAGAAGTAGAACTGCGAACCCGCGGAATCGGGGTCCATGGAGCGTGCCATGGCAAGGGCACCATCGACATGGCTGTTGCGCGGATTGGTGGCAAACTCGCCCTTGATGCAGTAGCCGGGGCCACCGGTACCGGGCATGCCGTCGGGGCCCTCAAGACCGGCAGCGACGTCGGCGCCGGACATATCGCGGGTATTGGGGTCGCCGCCCTGAATGACAAAGCCGGGCACATAGCGATGGAACTTAAGGCCATCATAGAAACCCATCGTGGAAAGCTCACAGAAGTTCGCGACATGAATGGGAGCGCCCTCACCGTCAAACTTGACCTTGATGGTACCCTTCGACGTCTCGATAACGGCGCACTCGTCGCCGGCAAGCTGATATTCGGGCGTGTAGAGCTCTTTCTTAAAACCAAACATGTGGTTCCTTCCTCGTGCGTTTAAAGCATATTTGTACGAATTGTAGCAATAAGCATGCGCTTACATCAATTGCGCACGTAGGTTATGCCGACTATGGCGAACTAATTTTGGGAACGCTGCTGCGGCTTCCAGGAGCCCACATTGGCGTCGTACTGGTTCAGCGCGCTGTTGCCGCCCTGTGCGATGGGCGCCAGGATCTCGCTTTGGTGGGAACTCATCGACTCGCCATCGGGAATGGCCAGCGAGATATCCCAGCTCTGGCAGATCACGTCGACGCGCTCATACATCCACTCGGCAAGCTGCTTTAAGTGGGCGATGTCATCCGCATAGACCGTATCGTCCTGTACTTTCAGGTTGTTAAGCTCATCTTGCGTCTTTTTGATCTGGTCGCGCAGAGCGTAGGCACTCTGCGACAGCTCCTGACGGATGGACAGCGGCGTTCGGAGATAACCGTTGTTAAAGGAATCGATGACCTCCCCGATCTGGTCCTCATCAGCGTAGGACACGATGGTCTGATACAGACCGTCGAGCCTGGTATAGAGCTGATCATCGGTGAGCACGGTTTCTTCCTGGACCACCTCGGCAGAATCGCCCTGCTTGGTATCGCCCTCAGTCGCCTCGCCCTTTTGACGCGTGGGGAAGGTGGTTTGTGCAGCTTGGCCAAACTGGTCGTAGAAGCCAGGCATAACACCCATGGGATCGGTCGTCACGAACCAATAGGCACCGCCGCACACAAGGGCAAGGACCGCGATGACGATAAGCGGCTTGGGAATATGACGCTTGTGCTTGTGATAGGCGTCCTCGTCGGGGTGCACCTTGCGCTTGGGTTTTTGAGCATCGTCATGCAGGGAAACGGGCGTGGGAATTTCGACCTTGGGGATACCGAAATCCTTATCGAAAGCCGGCAGCACGCAGGTCTCATTGGGGTCGGCGGCGTCCGAAAGCACCGCAGCGGCAGAGGTCGGCGCATGCGGCACCTCGGTATCGATCTGCTCTTGCGTTAGACGCGGAAAGCCCGCCGTGCGGCCCGCTGCCAGGTCGGATGCGGCCGCGTCCTCGGAGAGGATACCCGGAGCGGGGCGTCCGCATTTGGGGCACGTACGATCATGCGGAGAAAGACGGGCACCGCAGCCCTCACAGAACACGAACTCGGTGTGCTCCGGACCATCGCCCGGACCCACATAGGCGTTGCAGTAGGGGCAGAACGAGGCGCCGTCCTCGATAGTCTTAAGGCAATGCGGGCAGATCACGGCATCCTCTTTTCGAAGCAATTCAAACAATCGAGGTTAGAGCATAACATCGCCACGGCCCCACAGGAGCAAGGCACCAATTCAACATCGCCAGGGCGCGTAGTTACTTCTTCTTTTTGCTTGGCATAGAGACTTTGATGCCTTGGGCGGACTTGGTTACGCGAGAGCGCTTGGCTCCGGTACTCTTCTTTTTCTTGGGCTGGGCCTGGGCCACGCCCTCGAGTGCGCGGACCTCGGCCTCACGAACGGTGCGAGCTTCGCGGCGCTGTGCCATGTCGGCGGCGACGCGCTTGGCAAAACGCTCGGCCGTCGAACCCGTCGAGCTCACCTTACCGCCACCGCGACCCAGGCGGACGCGCACACCGCGGCCAAAACCAGTTGCAGCATGACGACGACGCGGCTTGAGCGAATCCATCATCGTGGCGAGCTTAAAGAACACCGAGCAGGTAAAGGCCACGATGACAGCCAAGATAACCATCTGGCCCATCGTCAGGTTGGCAATAGACAGCAACTTCGGGAATCCGATAACGCCCGTCAGGATGCCGGCGACTACAAACACAAAGAGCACCACACGTAGGGGCGTGAGAGGCTGCGAGATGCGCCAGATCAGGCTGACGCTCGCCGCGCACGACGTAAGAAAGCACATCGTAGACAGCGTGAGCTGGCTAAAGCCAAACACGCGCGCCACAAAGATATCGAGCGCCGCGGCCAAAATGACCGCAATCGACGTCGGCAGTGCCCGCTTGAGCACGTTCGTCAGGAACGACCCCTTCACGCGAGCATTGTTGGGCTCCAGGCTCAACACAAAGCCCGGCGCGCCGATGCAGAAGAAGTTGATGAGCGTCATCTGAATCGGCTCGAAAGGGTACGGCGGCAGCGCGATGCACAGCGCCGCCAGGCCCATCGAGAACAGCGTCTTAGTCAGGAACAGCGAAGCCGAACGCTGCAGGTTGTTGATGGAGCGACGGCCCTCGGCCACCACAGCAGGCATCGAGGCAAAGTCGTTGTCGACCAGCACAATTTCGGCCACGTTACGCGCGGCATCGGAGCCGGCCGCCATGGCGACGGAGCAGTCGGCCTCCTTGAGCGCCAGCACGTCGTTGACGCCGTCGCCCGTCATGGCCACGGTGTGCTCGCGGCGCTTGAGCGCCTGCACGAGCTCGCGCTTCTGCTGCGGGGTCACACGACCAAAGACATGGTAGCGGTCCACTGCGGCATCGAGCTTGGCCGGCGTATCGAGCGTCGTGGCGTCCACATAAGCGTCCGCCCCCGGCACGCCCACCACGCGCGCGATCGACGACACCGTACGCGGGTCGTCGCCACTGATCACGTTGAGGGTCACGCCCTGCTCGTTAAAGTAGCCGATGGTCTCGGCCGCCGAGGTACGAATCTCGTCGCGGATGGTCACAAAGCCCACGGGCTCCCACCCCCCCCCCCCATCTGCCAGGCGCGAGCTCGGCCACAACCCCCCGTGTCCCCCCGCCCCCCCGCCATATCGCCATCGGGCGTAAAGCCGTCCACGCGCGCCACCACGAGCACGCGGCAGGTATCGGCAAGCTCGGCGACACGGTTCTCGACCTGGGCAAACGCACGATCAGAGAGCACAAACTGCGCCGCACCCATCACATAGGAGCCCTGTGCAAACGACGCGCCGCTCCACTTTTTGGAGGACGAGAACGGAATGACCGACAGCGGCTCAGACACCTCGACCGGGCGATCGGCGTAATAGTTGAGCAGCGCCTGGCAGGTCTCGTTGGCATCGGCCGAAGTCGCACGCGCCACGTTAGCCAGCGCAAAATCGAGCACCGTGGTATCGACGGGAACGGCGGCGTCGCTCTCCCCCGCACCCATACCCTCGACCGGCAGCGGATACGTGCCCTCGACCTCCATGCGACCCGACGTGATGGTGCCCGTCTTGTCCAGGCACAGCACGTCGACGCGCGCGAGCGTCTCGATGCAGTAGAGCTGCTGCGCCAGCACCTTGCGGCGGGCCAGGCGCACCGTGGCGATGGCGAGCACCGACGAGGTCAGCAGCACCAGGCCTTGCGGGATCATGCCCAGCAGGGCGCCCACTGTGGACAGCAGCGCCGACGAAGGCACATGGCCAGCCAACAGCTCGGAGAAGCACCACGAAAGCGCGCTATCGCCTGGGGTTCCCGCGGCATCCCACAGCTCGCTCACACTCGAGGCAAACAACGCCAAACCGAGCGGGATCATGATGATGCTCGCAAAGCGCACGATGGCGTTAAGCGCGTTCATGATCTCGGAATTGACCTTTTTGACGTACTTGGCCTCGTTATTAATTTTGGCCACGTAGTTGTCGGCGCCGACATGGATCACGCGGGCGCGCAGCAGGCCTGAGTCGATAAAACTGCCGCTCATGAGCTCGGAACCGGGCTGTTTCTTAATAAGGTCGCTCTCGCCCGTCAGCAGGCTCTCGTTCACGAGCGCCTCGCCCGAAACCACCACGGCGTCAGCGGGAATCTGGTCGCCACGCCCCAGGCGGATGATATCGTCGAGCACGATCTGGTCCAGGTCGAGCTCCACCTCGGCGCCGTCGCGCACCGCAATGGCCTTCTTGGAGGTCAGCAGCGTGAGCTTATCGACCATCTTCTTGGAACGCATGGACTGGATGACGCCAATAGCGGTATTGAGGAACACCACGAACAGGAACGTCAGATTCTTAAACGAACCGGTCAAAATGACCAGGAACGCCAAGATCACGTTGATCAAATTGAACAGCGTGCAGAGGTTCTCGATGATGAGCTCTTTGACCGACTTGGTCTTGAGCTCCATGTTGCGGTTGATCTTACCGGCGGCGATGCGCTCCTCGACCTCGGCGGTCGAGAGTCCACGCTCGATATCCGTTGCTGCCATACCACGTCCCATCACGTCGCGTCGGTATAAGAAAAACCGCCCGGACCATGCGAGGTTCGGACGGTCTCACGTTCGATGGTGCCCCATGTTGGATTCGAACCAACGGCCTTCTGCTCCGGAGGCAGACGCTCTAATCCCCTGAGCTAATAGGGCCAACGTTTGGCATTATACCCAAGTGCACCACGGGCTATCAAAATAAAAGAAAAAGCTTTGCAATTCCGAGGAAGACGCGGCGCAACGGCCCACTTTAGAAGGCAAAAGCGAGTCAGATAGTATAAACTCTCATGCACCATATATACACGGCTCGCGATGCGGGCCGTTTTTGCAAAAGTTATCCATCGAGGTGAGAGGCACACCATGATTGCAATTTTAAAGCAGAGCGCCAGCGACGAAGCCGTCAGCCATATCGTCAGCTGGATTGAGAAAAAGGGCCTGAAGACCGATGTCTCGCGCGGCGAGAATGAGACGATCATCGGCCTGGTGGGCGATACGACCAAGATCGACCCGTTCCTGCTCGAGTCCATGGATGTCGTCGAGCGCGTGCAGCGCGTCTCCGAGCCGTTCAAGCGCGCCAACCGCAAGTTCCACCCCGAGGACTCCGTCATCGACTGCGGCCACGGCGTCAAGATCGGCGGCGATCAGTTCCAGGTCATCGCCGGCCCGTGCTCCGTCGAGGGCGAGAACCTCATCCGCATCGCACGCCGCGTGAAGGCCGCCGGCGCCACGATGCTGCGCGGCGGTGCCTACAAGCCCCGCACTTCCCCGTACGCCTACCAGGGCATGGGCCCCGCCGGTCTGGACCTGCTGTGCGAGGCGTCTGCCGAGCTCGACATGCCGATCGTCACCGAGATCATGGACCCGCGCGACGTGCAGGTCTTCCTGGACAAGAAGATCGACGTCATGCAGATCGGCGCCCGCAACGCCCAGAACTTCCCCCTGCTTAAAGAGGTCGGCAAGACCAAGACTCCGATCTTGCTTAAGCGCGGCATGTCCGGCACGATCGATGAGCTGCTCATGGCCGCCGAGTACATCATGAGCGAGGGCAACGACAACGTCATCCTGTGCGAGCGCGGCATCCGCACCTTCGAGACCCGCACCCGCAACACCTTCGACCTCAATGCCGTGCCGGTGCTGCACCACCTGTCGCACCTGCCCGTCGTCGCCGACCCCAGCCACGCCACCGGCTACACCCGCTACGTTGAGCCCATGGCGCTCGCCGCGACCGCCTG
>CABPXT010000097.1:0-7905 GCA_902461405.1 uncultured Collinsella sp. | reverse complement strand
GTCGCGAGCGCCGGCCCGGACCGGCCCCCGCCGCAGCGCCGAGGCCGTGGCGGCCCGCGCCGTCGACGGCTCGCCGTGCATCGTGATTGACCTGGGCACGACGACCAATATCGAGGTCATCGACGCGCACGGTACCTTTGTCGGCGGCGTTATCGCGCCGGGGCTGGCACTCGGCGCCCGTTCGCTCTCGGCGGCGGCAGCGCGCCTACCCCAGGTTGAGCCCTCGGCGCCAACGCACGTCATCGGACGCAACACGCGTGAGGCCATGCGCTCGGGTGTGGTTTTGGGCGAGGTAGCCCGCATCGACGGCATGCTCGACATGGTGCTTGCCGAGATGCGCGCGACCAAGGCCGCGGGGGAGGGCGATGTGCCCATCGTCATTACCGGCGACGATGCCGAGGCACTTGCGGCGCTGGTCGGCCATAGCCTGACGGTAGACGATGCGTTGACGCTGCGGGGTCTCGCCGAGCTCTACCGCATCAACCAAAAGCCCCGCCGCGCGTAGGGCGAGGGGCTGGTGGGATAAGCGCCCCTACCTTTCACCTGCTACAATGGGCCAAACTATTGCGATTCCGGAGGTGTCTGCCATGTCGGACGATCTTCATCAAACCGCGTCGGGCAAGCGCCGCGACGTTATTAGCTGGGACGAGTTCTTTATGAGCGTGGCCATCGCCGCGCAGCGCCGCAGTAAGGATCCCAACACGCAGGTGGGCGCGTGCATCGCCAGCACCAACCACCGCATCCTTTCGGTGGGTTACAACGGCACGCCCTCGGCGCTCAACGATGACTTTTTCCCGTGGGGCACAAGCGACGACCCGCTGCAGGATAAGCACAACTACGTAGTCCATGCCGAGGCCAACGCGGTGCTCAACTACCGCGGCTCGCTCAAAGACCTTGAGGGTTCCACGGTCTACGTCACGCTGTTCCCGTGCCACGACTGCGCCAAGATCCTGGCGCAGGTGGGTGTGGGCGAGGTCGTCTACCTGGACAATAAGTATGCTGACACCGATGACGGCCGTATCAGCCGCCGCATTCTCGACTCCTGCGGTATCAGCTACCGCCAGGTCATCGTCGATGTCCAGATTGGTACCGGGGGACAGGCTCGGCAGTAGCGCGTGCCAACGCCAGCTGGCGGCAAAACAGCCAAAAGAGCCCCGTCCCAAATTGACTGCTCGTGAAAGTCGTGTCCGCACGCATGGCTGGCGCCTAAGCGGGTACATGGCTGTAGTAACATAGCCCCTGTCCGCGGGCGTGCCCGCGTTATTGTGAGAAAGGAGCCCCTGTGGCTGTTAACGAAGAGCTGCTTAAGAAGGTTCTTGAAGAGATTCGCCCCAACCTGCAGGCCGATGGCGGCGATATGGAGTATGTGGGCGTCGACGACGAGGGTGTTGTCAAGCTGGAGCTGCAGGGCGCCTGCGCCGGCTGCCCCATGAGCTCGCTAACCCTTTCTATGGGTATCGAGCGCATCCTGAAGGAGCATGTGCCCGGCGTTACCCGCGTTGAGCAGGTCAATGCTTCCGGCGAGGCCGAGGACCTGTACGACGAGTACGCGCCGTTCTAAGACGCGAAAGCTGCGGACGGTACGCTCCGCATAGACGTTACGTCCAAATATGCGGCTGCGAGCGTAAGGCCCGCGGCCGCATTTGTATGTAGGGAGCAGGGGGATCGATATGCTCAACGACCTCTACCATATGCTTGATCCCGTCGCGATCTCGGCGGGCCCCATCACCATCTACTGGTACGGCCTGGCCTATGTGGTCGGCGCCCTGCTTACGGCAGTCGTTATGTATCGCACGCAGCGCCGCTGGGGCTTCGACATTACGATTGATGACCTGACGAGCGTCGTGGTCGGCGTGGTCTTTGGCCTCATCATTGGCGCCCGCCTGTTCTACGTCATCTTTTACGGCGATGGCTACTACTGGACGCATCCGCTCGAGATCTTTGCCACCAACGAGGGCGGCATGAGCTTCCACGGTGGCCTGGTCGGCGGCATCTTGGGCGGCATCATCGTGTGCCGCATGTATAAGCTCGACGCCTGGACCATCGCCGACCTTGCTGTTATCGGCGCTCCGCTGGCGCTGTGTCTGGGACGCTGCGCCAACTTCGTAAACGGTGAGCTGTGGGGTAAGCCGACCGATCTGCCCTGGGGTGTGGTCTTTGGCGGCACCGCGGGCGATATGCCGCGCCATCCCTCCCAGCTCTACGAGGCGTTTCTAGAGGGCATTGTGCTCTTCTGCATCCTGCAGGTGCTCAGTCGCAAAAAACCGCTGCTGCCCCAGGGTACGTTTATGGGCGTCTTTGTGATGGGGTACGGCATCGTCCGCTTTCTCGTCGAGTTCGTGCGCGTGCCCGATGCCCAGCTGGGTTATCTGCTGGGAGGCGTTATCACCATGGGCCAGCTGCTGAGTTTGCCGCTCGTGATTGCCGGCCTGGTGCTCATCATCTTCGCCCGACACCGCAATCGCCCCCAGCGCATCTACCTCGACGCCTAACCACCACAAAGGGGACAGGCACCTTTGTGGTGGTTTTGCCGAGTTTGATAGGTTTCTAGAAAGGCTTTCGGACTGTGAAGGATTCCGACCTCTCCACAACGGCTGCGCGCGACGCTGCCCGCATCGTCTGGTTTAAGCGCTACCCCGCCAAGCAGACGCTCATCGCATTTCTGCTCGCGCTGTTGGCGACCACGGCGTTTTCCATCGATCCCGCGCCGGTCTCGAGCAACGCAGTCTTGGCGATTGACCCCAAAGCCTCGGGCATGCTGTACGTGTGCTACGAGGTGCTCCTCTCGTTTGCCGGCCATACCGACGCGGTCATGCTGCTTGCGCTTGCCTGCCTGCTCACGCTGCCGTTTCGCTACGTATTCTTTGGCCGCGGCGATGCTTGGCGTCCTTCGGTGATCCTTCCGTCGCTGTTCTTTGCCGTCTGCATGGTGTTTGGCCGCAGCTACGACCTCACCGATTCGGCCGAGATCGTGCTCGGCGACAAGGCTCGCATCATCTGCGCCTGGATAGGCGGTGCGGGCTGGATGCTCTTGGCGGTCGTTGCCTTCTACCTGGCTTTTGAGTGTCTAGATTGGCTGAGCTCCCGGCGCATTCCGTTTTCCGAAGCGCACTTTGGCCGCGTATGGCGTGTGGCTCACGCCGTGCTCTCGGTCCATCCCTTTGCCGGGCCCTTTCTGGTGCTTACGATTGCCTGGGCGCCCACGCTCATCGCTTCGCTGCCCGGCCTTTTTATGGGGGATACGGGTGCGCAGATTCGCCAGTGGTTCAATTACCCCAACGGCACGAGTGACTACCTGCGTCTGCTCAATCCCAATGTGTTGCTCAACGGACATCACCCCGTGGTGCACACGGCTATCATCGGTTCGTGCGTCCAGCTGGGGCTTTCACTATTCAACAGCGCCAACGCAGGTCTTGCCATCTACACCTGCGCTCAGTTCGTCATTACGGCCGCCTGCATGGCCTATTCCATCTCGTCGCTGCGCAAACTGGGCGTGAGCCTGCCGGTCCGCGGCGTGATCTTGCTGTTCTTTGTGTTTATGCCCATGTTCTCCAACTACGCGGCCCTGCTTACCAAAGATGTGCTGTTTGCCGACGCGTTTTTGGTGCTGTTGGTGCAGACCGTGAAGTTCGTGGCCTGCGGCCTGCCCCGTCGCGATGCCAATGCCGAGCGTGCGGGCGAACAGAGGCCCGTGCTCTTTGCACGCCACGACTGGCTGCTGCTCGCTCTGGGCGCCATGGGTTCCACGTTTCTGCGCAACGGCGGCCTGGTGTTTCCCCTGGCGGCATGCGTAATCGCGGCGGCGTTTTGCGCATGGGACGCGCATGCGGCTCGTCGCGCAGCCAAGCAGGCTGGTGCTGCGCCTTCGGGCGCCATCCCGCGTTTCCGCTGGGTGGGAGTTCTTGCTGTGCTTGCACTCTGCCTTGCCTCCAATATGTACTTCACCAAGGTCTTTATGCCGGCGCACGACATCACGCCTGGTTCCAAGCGTGAAATCCTCTCGATTCCGTTCCAGCAGACGGCTCGTTTCGTCCAAAAGCACGACGGCCTCAACTCGGGCGTCAACCCCACGGTTAAGGAGGACGGCACCATCGTGGAGGCTCCTTGCGACGGCTTGGTGACCGACGAAGAGCGTGCCGTGATCGACCGTGTGCTCAAGTACGAGAATCTGGGCCGCCGTTACAACCCCGACAAGTCCGACGCCGTCAAAAATTGCTTTAACGAGTACGCCTCGCAGGAGGACATCAAGACCTATTTTGAGGTGTGGGCGCAGATGTTCAAAAAGGATCCCGAGTGCTATATCTCGGCGCTCATCAATAACTACTACGGCTACTTTTATCCGAGTGCCCGCGATGCGTGGGTCTACAGCACGTCGCGCAGTGCCGAGATTATGGCACGCCCCGATAATCTCAAGTACTTCGACTTCCATCCGGTCGATAGCAAGGTTGTGCGCTGGTGCGACCACCTGATCAACCTGTATCGCGTGGCAGTACAACGCATCCCGTTTATCTCGCTCACCATGAGCTCGGCCACCTATGTGTGGATCATGATCGCCGTGGTGGTCTATCTGCTACGTCGTCATTCGTGGCGCGGGCTGGCCATTTGGGTGCCGCTGCTGGGTGTGCTCGCTGTGTGCCTAATCGGTCCCTGCAACGGCTCGACCTACATGCGCTACCTGTATCCGGTCATCGCCTGCATGCCCTTTGCCATCGGCGCCACCATCACCCGCAGCGACCTCCTCTGGTCCTAATTTGGTGCAAAGGGGACAGGTTACTTTGCACCAGCCCCTTGCACCAAGGGGCTGTATCATCACGACGCCTTCATTTTGGGGTTTATCTCGCAGGCCAGTAGGTATATCATAACGACGTTTGTTTATATTGCCCGAGCATCTGCGCTGGGCTTTAGGTCGAAACCGATAGGAGACACGTATGTCCGGACACTCTAAGTGGGCCACAACCAAGCATCGTAAGGGCGCGCAGGACGCCAAGCGTTCCGCCCTCTTCTCCAAGCTGAGCCGCAACATCACCGTTGCTGCCCGTCTCGGCGGCGACCCGCTGCCCGAGAACAACGCCAGCCTCGCTGCTGCCGTTGCCAAGGCCAAGGCTCAGTCCATGCCTAAGGACAAGATCAAGTCCGCTATCGACAAGGCTTTTGGTTCGGGTGCCGATGCCGCCGTCTACGAGAACATCGTGTACGAGGGCTATGGTCCCGCCGGTGTCGCCGTCTACGTTGACTGCCTGACCGATAACCGCAACCGCACTGCCGCCGATGTCCGTTCCGCCTTCTCCCACGCTGGTGGCAACCTGGGCACCTCCGGCTCCGTCGCCTTCCAGTTTGAGCGCAAGGGCCAGATCGTCGTCGCCAAGGAGATCCTGGACGAGAACGCCAAGAAGGAGACCATGATCGCCAACGGTGCTGCCGGTGACGAGGATGAGTTCATGATGGCAATCGCCGAGGCCGGTGGCGAGGACTACGAGGACGCCGGCGAGGAGTGGATCGTCTGGACCGCTGCTAACGACGTCATGGCTGTCTCCAAGGCACTCGAGGAGCAGGGCGTCCAGGTCAAGGGTTCCGAGACCACCATGGTTCCGACTACCCCGACCGAGGTCTCCGGTACCGACGCCAAGAAGGTTCAGCGCCTCATCGACCGTCTCGAGGAGCTCGACGACGTCCAGGACGTCTACAGCACCATGGATATGACCGACGAGGTCATCGCTGCCCTCGAGGAGGAGTAGCACCCGCGCGGGTTAAGCCGCGCATATCTGGGCATAATGAAGCGAGCATGCAAGCCTCGTGGAATAGATGAGCCGGATCCGCGTGCGTAGAGCACCGGACCCGGCTCTTTTATAATGATGCGAATCGTTTTGCATTCTGTGGACCGAGACCCGAAAGGAGCGCCGCATGCGCGTGCTCAAACGAGCCCTAGCAATCGTGTACCTTGCCGCCGCCATCGTGGCGCTGGGCACGCTTGTCTGCCAGTTCTGGGGACCGTATACGTATCGCTTTATGCTGCTATTGCGTGACACCATGCCTCGCGTCGTCGTTACGGTGTGCGCCGCCATCGTGGCGCTTGGCGTGCTCATTGGGTTTTTCCGCTTGATGTTCGCGCGTCGCGAGCCGTCCTGCGTGCATCCGGCGGGGGAGCGCAATATCGAGGTCACGCTCGCAGCGCTTTCCTCGTGCGCCCGCGCCGCGGCGGAGTGCGATGATCGTGTGATGGTTGAGCATATCGAGGCATGCGTTCAAGGCTCCGACGAGTCGCGCGTTCGTTTTAAGGTAGAGGCCATCGCGCTCGATGATAAAGACGTCGCCTCTCTTGCCACCGCGATGCAGCAGCGCATCGAGAAAGCCTGCGACACCATGCTCGGCACGCCGGGCACGACCGCGCGCGTCCGTTTTTTGCCGTCCAAGACTACCGTCCAGACCGTGGAGGTTTCCGGTGAGTGATACCAACCAAGACAAGACCGCCCGCACGCCGCGCCTGACGATCGATCAGAACGCTACGCCGGCAGGCGAGTCCGCCGACACCAAGCCCGAGGCCGGTGAGCAGCACGACAGCGCTGCCAACGACTTTGACGAGGCCATGGGTCTCATCAAAGGTACGGGCGCTGCTATCTGGAGCTACGCCGTGCGCCACCCCAACACTACGCTCGGCGCCGTGGCAGGCTTTATCATCGCCGTGCTGGTACTTACGTTGGGCCTGTGGGACACGCTTGTCATCGCATTCTTTGTGCTGATCGGTGCCGTAATCGGCCAGATTCGCGACGGCGAGAACGGTATCGTCAACTTCTTCGGCCGCCTGTTTAGCGGCCGCTAATACGTATTCGACTGTCGCATCCGCGGCAGGCATAAGGAGGAACCATGGCTTTTAACACGAAGGTCGATGTGGCCGATACCGAGCTCGAGGCGAATGAGGCCGTCGTCGATGCCGGGGACGTGACGCTCGAGGACGAGGCACTCGTCGAGGCCGAGTCCGATGCGGACGAGGACAACGAGGAGATGGACGAGGAGGCGGACGAGTCCGAGGACTCGCTGACCTATTCCAACGGCGTGATCGAGAAAATCGTCGCCATGGCCACCCGCGAGGTGCCGCACGTTCTGGGCATGAAGGGTAACCTTATGCACTTTGTGCAGGAGCAGTTTGGTGCCGAGAACCTGACCAAGGGCGTGACGGTCGAGGTCACCGACGACAACCGCGTGGTCGTCAACATCTCGGTCATCATCGAGTATGGCGCCTATGCGCCTGCGATCTTTGACGACGTTAAGGCGCGCGTCACCGAGCGTCTGGCCGCGATGACCGGCCTTGAGGTGGCAGGCGTCAACCTGCGCATCGAGGATGTCATCACCCCCGAGGAGTACGAGCACCGCACCAGCCAGCACGAGTAACCTACCAAAAAGGGATGTTTATTTTGGCAGGTTTTATCTGCGTAAACGTCAAACGGCCGGTCGCGCATGCAAAAGCGCGGCCGGCCGTTTTTGTACGCTCCCGATGTAGTCATACCGCTCGTCTAACTAAGGGTTGCAATCGCCACGTTCCGCGTTACCCTAATGGGCGCATTGTTTCCAAATTGTTAACGAGGGGTTGCCGTAATGGCCGACGAACACGAGACCGAAAGCAAGGCATGGGCGATTGAGGCCGCTGCGGCAGAGGCGGCGTCGCGTGCTGCCGAGGAGGTGCATCGTCCTCCGGTGGTGCCGATGGAGCGCGTGGTCGATCGCGATGTTATTGAGCAAGGCAAGCGCGCCGGCCGCAAGCGTAGCCAGGAGCCAGGCTTTCCGCGCTTTTTTGCCGAGCTCAACCTGGGCCTGATCCTCACGGCGTTCGCCATCGTTGCCTTTAAAACCCCCAATCACTTTGCCTTCGGCGGCCCCCCGGGCGTGTCGGGCCTTCTTTCTCAAAGACAA
>CABPXT010000096.1:0-7947 GCA_902461405.1 uncultured Collinsella sp. | reverse complement strand
CCTCAATTCCTCCGAGCGTGTCGAGCGCCGCCGCGATGGCGTCGCGATCGGCGGGGTCGTGCCAGTACATAGCGATGCGTTCGAGCGTCTCGACCTCGTCGATTTTGCTGTCGATATCCATGTCGATCGGCGTTCGTGTGCGCTTGAGCGAAGCCGCGATGTGGGGGTCGCCGCCGCAGAATTCGTCCAGGCGCGTGTAGAGCGAGCGGGGGAGGAAGCACTGCCCATCCGCGAAGATATCGAAGGTCACATCGTGGCCGGCGGCGATGCGATGGACGCGATGGGCAATGCCGCGATCGAGTGGACGGCTCAAAATGCGCGTGGCGCGCGAGGCATCGTTGGGCACATCGTCGTCGAGCTGCCAGACGCTGGCACCATTGGCGCAGACCGCGTAGTGCACGGCAGGATGGGCGAGGATGGGCTCAAAGACGCCCGACAGCGGACGCCCCGTGCACGGTACAAACTCAATGCCGCGACGTGCGAGCTCGTCGAGCATCGCCCAGGTGGCGTTGCTCATCTGCTTGTCGCTCGTCAACAGCGTTCCATCCATATCGGAAAACACAATCATTTGATGCAGCCCTTTCTGCTGGCATAAAAAGCGTGGCCGAGGGCGGTGATGCCCTGGCCACGCTCGAGTTCTATAACGGTCCGCGTCCTAGCGGTCGGCGAGCGGCTTGTACTCCAGCGGCTCGATCACCGGACGGTATGCCGGGCGGATGATGCGATGCGCGCAGAAGAGCTCTTCCATGCGGTGTGCCGACCAGCCGGCCATGCGGGCGACGGCGAACAGCGGCGTAAAGAGCGTCTCGGGCACGCCGAGCATCTTGTAGATAAAGCCCGTGTACAGGTCGATGTTGGCGCAGATGGGCTTGGTCATGCCGTGGTCGCGCATGACCTGGGGTGCCAGGCGCTCGATGCGCTCGATGAGTGCGAACTCTTCGCCCAAGTCCTTCTTGGCTGCCAGCGAGCGCGCGTAACGGCGGCACACCTCGGCGCGCGGGTCGCTCAGCGTGTAGACGGCGTGGCCCATGCCGTAGATGAGGCCCGTGCCGTCGAAGGCCTGCTTGTCGAGGATCTTGCCCAGGTAGGCTGCGACCTCGTCCTCGTCCTCCCAGTTGGAGACATGCGCGCGGATGTCCTCGTGCATAGACACGACCTTGGCATTGGCACCACCGTGGCGCGGGCCCTTGAGCGAGCCGATGGCCGCGGCGTAGGCGGAATACGGGTCGGTGGCCGAAGACGACAGCACGCGGCAAGCGAAGGTGGAGTTGTTGCCGCCGCCGTGCTCGGCATGCAGCATGAGCATAACGTCGAGCAGCATCGCCTCATCGCGGGTGAACGCCATGCCGCCGCGCAGGACCTGTAGGATGGTCTCGGCGGTGGAGAGACCGGGCGTGGGGTGCGGCACGTGAACCTCGGAGCCGCGAAGCTTGGCGACCGAGGCCATGTGTGCGAAGGCGGCGATGCGCGGGAGACGTGCGAGCATGGAAATGGCGACGTCGATTTCGTGCTCGGGCGTGATCACGTCTGGTTCGGCATCGAAGGCGTAGAGCAACAGTACGGCGCGCTGGAGCACGTTCATGATGCTCGACGACACCGTGGTCATAGGGAACTCTTTAACGTACTCGTCGCTCAGATGTCTAAAGGCGCCCAGGCGCTCGCAAAAGCCGTCGAGCTCTTCCTTGTTGGGCAGCGAACCCGTGATAAGCAGATAGGCGACTTCCTCATAGCCGTAGCGATTCTCGGCCTGGGCATTGTTGACCAGATCCTCGATGCTGTAGCCGCGAAGCGTGAGCTTGCCCTGATCGGGCACGACCTTTCCGTCGACCTTGTTGTAGCCATGCACATCCGAGATACGAGTGAGACCCGCGACCACGCCCGAGCCGTCGGCATTGCGCAGGCCGCGCTTGACATTGTGCTCGACAAACAGGCCCTCTTCATAAGGGTCGGTCGGAAGGCCGTGGTAGAGGCTTTCGCTCTCAGACGAAATCTGGCGGCTTGCTTCGTAATCCAGAACCAGTCGGCTCAAGTGATCATCGAAGCGGTAATAGATTTTCTTGGCGTCGTAGGCCATGCGCGCTCCTCTCCGGGCCGCATCGGGGTGGCTTGCATGGGCATGCGCGTGTCAGGCAATCCCCGGCGGCTTGCTCGCTACAAGCGGTACATAAAGTTAAAGACGTCCTCGCGCTGGATGGACACGTTGACGCCCGAAAGCTCGCCGGCCTCGGCCAGGGCCTTCTGCAGCTCGGCGAAGTCGAGCTTGGACTCGGCGGTATCGGCCAGCATGGTCATGGTGAAGATGTCCTCGATAATGGACTGCGTGATGTCGCGGATGTCGACGTTGGCCTCGCCCAGGACACGGGTGACGCCGGCGACGATGCCGGGGCGGTTCTTGCCAAGGACGGTGATGACGATACGGGAGGACGAGATCTCGGCCATGGGAAACCCTTTCGCGTGGTCGCGGCGCGCGCGGGGCGCTCCGCTACGGTACAGTGTTCATCATTGTACCTGTCTGGCGCAAAAAAGGCGCGCTCGCTGCGGCGTTACATGCCTGCAACATGAGCGTAAGGGGGAAGGCCGTACGGGGAAGAGCCGTCTGGCGCGTGTCCGGCTCGTGTTGGGTTGATTTCCGATCTCAGCCGAACACATTGAGCGGACAGGCCGTTCCCGCAGTCAGCCGAACGCCTCCGACGGCTGATTCCGAACTGGAAGCGGAGGGCATCCCCGCCCTTCGGTAGGGGATACCGCTCCGCGGCGCATGCCGCGGGCGGCGCCCCTATCGGACCACCGTGACCTCAGTTGGGATGGGCCCAGCACTGCCGCGTACTCGGTGAGCTAGAGCCAACTGTTCGTCTTCACGTCGCGTATGGCGATATTTCGGTCGTCCGGCTCGGTGATGCCGTAGCCGAACGCCTGGAGCGTCTCGATGGACTCCTGGATCCTCTGTTGGAACATGGGACCCGGATCGACCCTCGGCCCGAGGTGCCCGCGCCAAAGGCACGGCGTGGCGCGCAGCATGTTATGGATTTTGGAGATGGGCTCGATGTCGGCGTAGACGTTGAGCGTCGCCATGGCGTCCTTGTGGCCGAGGATCGATTGGAGCGCCTTGATATCGCCGCCTTGGCGGATCCACTGCGTTGCGAACGTGTGGCGAAGGCCGTGGAACGTGATCAGCTAGTCGTTGGTGCCCATGAGGCCGTTGGTCTCCGAGAACGTCTTGAACGCCCTGCGGATATAGCTTGTCGTCGCGAAGGTCGCGCCCGGCTCCGACAGGATGTAGCAGTCCCCGATCTCGACCGCCCCGGTAAGGCCGCGCAAGCACAGCTTTCCGCAGTCGATCTCGTGGGTCTCCTTCAGGAAGGGGAGTAGGCCGACCGGGTCGATGGGGATACCCCTGGCGTCATGGGTCTTGGTGTCCTTGATGAACGAACCCATTCCCTTCGCGTACGCCACCGAGTGTCTGATCGAGATCAGGCCCGTCTCGAAATCCACATCGCACCACCGAAGGCCGCAGACCTCGCCGATTCGCATCCCCGTGTGCGGGGCGAGTACGACCGCCCTCTAATCCTCGGCGGACCAATCGAGTCCGAACTCCTTTCGGGCATCCTCTTCGCTCATGACTTCGAGAAGGTCTCCGGGTTGGCAACGAAGGGCGAGGCATAGCTGCTCGAGTGTGTTGAAGCGAATGCCGCGAATATGCCCTTTTTTAATACGGGACAGGTTCACGGGCGTGGTTCCAATCCTTTCGGCAAGTTCGTTCGAGGAAATCTTTCGCTCGGCCATGATCTTGTCGAGGCGAACAATTACGGGCATGGCGTTTCCTTACGCAATCTCGTCGGAGTCGAGGTACAGCTCTCGGGCGTACAAGAAGAGCTGGGAAAGCATGAACAGGACGATGCCGAGAACCAGAGAGGTCCAATCGAATGATGAAGCGATCTCTTGGGCGCCGACGGCCCCCTCGCCGCCAAACATCGAAACGGAGGTTTTGAGTGAGCCGGCGTAGAGGCTGGTGGCAGCTTGAACAACGAAGAGAATGCCGAGCACCTTCAAGCATGTCGCAGACCCTTTCTTGAAGGGGTCTCCGCTCTTGATCGTCCACACGAGAACGGCGCTGAGGATGGTCGTAGCGATACCGATGACGGCAGGGACCAATGTCGAGATCGCAAGGGCTGGATACGCGGGGGAGTCTGCAATTACAGGGTTGTCGAGCACTTCGATTGCTGGCTTTAAGGAGAACGCCACTTGTGCGATGGCGGTGGCGCAAAGGGTCGCAGAGGCTATCGCACATGCGATGCGGAAGGAATGAAGCCGGGGAGTGCGATTGTCGGAACTCATAATAACCTCCGAAGAATTTAAAAAACTCAGGTTACTTTTTAACAGTTTATGTTAAATTGACTTTGCTGGCAAGTAATCACAGCATGCTGCAACCGAAACCCCTCTAGATTGGAGAGGATTATGTTCAGTACTGTTAAGTCGTGTAAGCTCTTGGTTTTCCTCGGCCTCGCTCTTTGTCTGTTGCTGCCGGGAGCCCCCGCTTTTGCGGATACCCCGATGCCTCCTTCCCAGGAGAGCAGCCAGTGTGCCCTCGTTGAGCCCCTCGGGTATACGGACGACGTCGTCGATACCTACTGGAGCTACAGCTGTCCTCGCGGCGTAAGCGGGCACAGCATCTCGATGTTCAACATCTCTTACAAGACGATCTCCTACCGAAATGGCTATCGCCGATCCGCGCATCATAGGGAATCCCGCCTCGCTGCAATGTGCTCCTGTGGTGTTCTTGGCACAACTGATAAATGGCAATTTGTCTATAGCACCTACTAGATGCGAGGAAGGGCCGAGCATTTTGTTCGGCCCCTCTGTTCCGACTGGATGAGGTTAAGGTTGGCGATGAATATGCTCAAAATCTCGAAGGCGATCTTTAGGTCGCTTCTCTCCTCCAGGTCGCTCTGTGTTGTCGTTGTTGCGTTGATGGTTCTTTGTGCTCTGCCCGTCTTCAGGAGCGCGGCTGGCATCGACGGACGGGTCGAATACCTCGAGTCGGGAATAACCCGTGTTGAGCAGGAATTGTCAGCATCCTATGCGGATGCGCTTGTGAATGCGGGGGAGGACGGTGTCTATACCTCTTCATCAAGCATGCCCGCGCTTCTGTACCCTCTTGCCGCGGGACGTCTTATCTTGGCACCGCTCTCTCCCCTACTTCCGTTTCTGCAGATATCGGATGGAGAGTACACCTATTATGACGGATCGAAGGAGTACTTGCTATGGGTCGCAACGGCCGTTGCCGTCTCGTTCCTTGCCGCGCGTCTTAACAAACGTGAAAAGCTCATCATCCAGGCACCGATGGGCGAGCTGGGTAGACTTGTTGCATCGAGCGTATGGGCGAGTGTTTTTGCAATGCTTGCCGTCCTCGCCATCAATCTTCCAGGGATAATCGCCGCGCTTGTGAAGAATGGCCCGGGCTCGCCGTTCTATCCGATAGGCTACATTCAATATGCGACTCCGGTTATCAAACCGGCTTGGCTGGTGTTCGCGCAGACGGCCATCTTGCAATTCTTGGTGGCAGCGTTCATCTCGCTTGTCGTTCACCTTGCCGTGAAGATTGCCAATAACCCTACGCTTGGAATCGTGTTCGTATGTGCCCTGATGGGGGTGACGATGGTTCCCGGGTATTACGGAAGATCCATCGCTTTACGTGAGTTCGCCCTGTTGAATCCCCTTACGTATGCGAACACTGAGTTGACCGTCGGCGCCTATAGCCCGTACCCGACAACGCAGATAGTGAATCTGCCTGGACTTTGCTTCGAGCGTGGCGCGATTGCCCTCGTATGCGCAATCGGGATCGAGGTGCTGGCAATTAGCCTGCTTTGCGTTGCTGGAAAGAGCGGCTGCGCGTGCCCGATATCCCCGATTTGTCTTGAGAGAGGTTCCTTCACTGCATCGAGAACGGCAACTCGTTCGAGCGCTTGTGCTTCCGCCGTTGCATACGTAAGAACGATGGGGAAACTGCTCCTGCGTTCTCCTACCCTCGCCGTATGCGCGATTGCAATGTCGACGACGATGCTGGCCCCGGCTCTGGTCGAGATGTTTCCTGACGCTGATAACGTTTCCGCTGTTCGGTATAGGGATGGGGAGCTCCGTTCAATAGATCGGTATCTAGAGCAGAACGCTGCGAATATGGACGTCGAGGGCAAAGCGGCCCTGGAAGACATGCGGGATGCTCTTTCGGGTTTCGTGTACGCGCCTATGCCTGCGGAGGGGTTTCGAAGCCTTGCGACGTACGAGCGCGCTCGAGGTGAGCTGGGCGCGGCAGATGCGACTCTCCTGCAATCGATCGGAATCGAGCCGGAGACTCCTTCTCGTGTGGAGGCGCGCGCCCTTCTGCTTGAGTCGATCGCGAGCTTGCCGGACCCCAAGGTTTACGAGTTAAGTACGAAGATGCCCCCATTAATCCTCCTTTCGTATCTCCAGGCAGCGCTTCCCTCCTTATTTTTGCTGTTGCCCGTGGTTGTCACATCGCTCGCGTGCACCCACCTGCAGTGTCGTTCCCTTCTGGTTCTCCAGATCCCCGCAACAGCGCATGTGCGTTTTCTGACGGCTGCTGCGCTGGCTCTCCTGCTTGGCTTGGTGCTGCTTTTGGTGTCGATGGTTCCCGCTGTCGTTGTGTCCGTGATTAAGAACGGTGCGGGTGGATCGGAGTATCCCGTCGCTCTCATTCGGGCGGGAGCTTCGACAACGTCCATGGTGGGGGAGGCGGTGTTGTGCAGTATTCCGTTGCTGGTCATGGCATACGGCGTGATTTCCGTCGTCGCTGCGTTGACAGCAGCGATTAGCCGCAACCCCGTTGTCACCGGAATGGTTTGCGCGGTTCTCTTGGTGTTGGGTTCGTTGAGCGCTCATGTTGAAAGCGTGGGCATGGGCGTCGCGCTGCTGGCTCCATTCGCCTCGTTTGATCCCGCTTCCCAGGTGGGGACGATTGGGTTCCTTGGGCGAGGGACGAACGCGATGCCTTTTGGAGAGGTCGTCGGCGCATCGGGCGCTCTGCTGGTGGTCTTGGGCGCCGTATCTCCGTTGATGGTGCGCCTGAGTGTTCCAAAGATCGAAAGGGGATGATCTCGATGATTGACCTTCAAACGCTGACGATCTCTTATGGAAAGAAGGTGCTCGTAGATTCGGTGAACGCTGAGTTTGCCCCGGGTACGGTCTACGGTCTCGTCGCTCCGAACGGGCATGGAAAGACGACGTTGCTGCGTGCGATGGCAGGTTTGCCGGGTCCTCGCGTGGACGGGAGCATCGTTCTGGATGAGGTGCAGGGTACGGGTGCGAGAGAGGTCCGTTCTATGATCTTCTATGCACCTGGTGAGGGGACGCTGCTGTATCCCGGATTGCGTGCGGAAGATCACCTCAAGATGGTTTGCGATATGTGGCCGCATGCTCGCGATATCGAAGAGATAGTGGAACAAACGCAGATAGGCGAGTTCGCGAAGATGAGGATCCGCACTCTGAGCCAGGGCATGAAGCAGCAGCTTACCCTGGCGATTGCGTATGCGACGGGCGCGCGGTACCTTCTATTAGATGAGCCCATGAACGCGCTCGACCCCAGCAGGGTGGACTTGCATTCCGAGATTCTCAGGAAGCTGGCCGATTCTGGTACGTGCATCATCATGTCATCCCACATCTTGGATTCGGTCGATAGGCTGTGCGATGAGATTCTGTTTTTGAAGGATGGGAGGCTCATTAGAAGCATTCCGCAAGATGATGCTGCGCCGAAGTCTCCTGGATCCCATTTCGCAAAGCCTGCCGGACGCGCCGAGGGTGCGCTAAGCACGTATCGGCGACTCTACGAAAAGGGCGGGTAGAAATGCAAGTTAAAAATCTATGTGGCCAATGTGATACCGTTGAACCCGCATATCGATATCGCTCAGCCATTCGCCTCGCCCCCGTCGCACG
>CABPXT010000095.1:0-7983 GCA_902461405.1 uncultured Collinsella sp. | reverse complement strand
TTCACGTCACCTTGCTCGCTCTCGGCCGTTTTCGCTGACATTGCCAAAACATCGATGTTGATTTGCCTGCTGGGCGAGTGGGTAGAATGCCTCCAACGTGTAACTCGATTCGGAGGAATTCGCATGCCCTATTACTATGGATACGGCTTTGGCATCGACCCGCTGTACCTGCTGGTTGTTCTTGTCTGCACGGTGCTTGGCCTTGCCGCACAGAACTATATCAACTCGACGTACAAAACCTGGTCCAAGGTTCGCTCGGACGGCGATACGGGTGCCACGGTCGCTCGCCGCATGCTCGATGCCAACGGTTGTAGTGCCGTGGGTATCAAGGGTGTCGCTGGCGAGCTCACCGACCATTACAACCCGCAGGACAACAACCTGTATCTGTCGGATGCCAATCGTTCGGGCGGTTCGGTCGCAAGCGTTGCCGTCGCCTGCCACGAGGCGGGCCATGCCGCCCAGCGTCAAAGCGGCTATGCCATGATGAAGGTACGTACCGCCCTCGTGCCGGTCGTCAACTTTACCCAGAACACCTGGACCATCGTGTTGCTCTTGGGCCTGTTTATGAACATCGCGGGACTCACGACCCTCGCGCTGATCTTCTTCTCGTTTAGCGTGCTGTTCCAGCTCGTTACGCTGCCGGTCGAGATTGACGCCAGCCGCCGCGCCGTGGCGTATATCGAGCAGTCGGGCATGAGTTCCAAGCAGGTCAACGGTGCCAAGAAGGTGCTGACGGCCGCCGCGCTTACCTATGTTGCCGCTGCGCTCACCTCGATTATTCAGCTGCTCTATCTTATGGCTCGCTACAACAGAAACTCCAACCGATAACAAATGGGACAGGCAGGCGCCGCGGGGATTCGTGTCCTCGCGGCGCTGTACTATGTGTTGGACTTGAATTTGCGCAGGGCCGGAGCCCTTGTGCACGATGACGAAAGGAGGCTGCGTGGCAGGCTGGAATCTAACCGGCAATGCCGTTTCCGCCGAGTTCGACGGTTCGGACGAGCAGGAGCGTAAGGAGCTCAGCGTGAGCCAGGCGGTAGAGATCGCCGCCGGTGCGCTCGATGCCATTCCGCAGCTGAGTGTCCTGGGCGAGGTCACGGGTTTCCGTGGTCCCAACGCCCGAAGCGGCCACTGCTACTTCCAGATTAAAGACGACTCGGCCGCCGTCGACTGCATCATCTGGAAGGGCGCCTACCTTAAGCGCACCTTCGACTTGCGCGACGGCATGCAGGTAAGCTTTAAGGGCAGCTTCAATCTCTACAAGCCTACGGGTCGCATGAGCTTCGTTGCCCGCTCGTTCTCGCTGGCGGGGGAGGGTCTGCTGCGTCAACAAGTGGCGCAACTGGCCGAAAAGCTACGCCGCGAGGGCCTGATGGACGAAGCGCGCAAGCGCCGCATCCCGGTGTTCTGCTCCCGCGTGGCGGTCGTCCCCTCGCTTTCGGGTGCCGTAATCGACGACGTCAAGCGCACATTGCGTCGTCGCAACCCGCTTGTCGAGCTCGTCTGTGTGGGCGCCAAGGTTCAAGGCGAGGGTGCGCCGGCCGAGCTCATTGAGGGCTTGCGCCGCGCCGCTTCCATTACGCCGGCGCCCGACTGTATTTTGCTGGTGCGCGGCGGCGGCTCCTTTGAGGACCTCATGACCTTTAATGACGAGGAACTTGCCCGCGCGGTGGCGGCTTGTCCTGTGCCCGTGGTGACCGGCATTGGTCATGAGCCCGATACCTCGATCTGCGATATGGTGAGCGACCGTCGCGCCTCCACGCCCACGGCGGCGGCAGAATCGGTGGCGCCGGCTATGACGGAGTTGGCCGATGTGCTCGAGGCGCGCCATCAGCGTCTGGGGGCCGCGATGGCAGCGATGATTGGGTCGGCCCAGGTCGACCTGGAGATGCTCGATCAGCGCGGTCGCCGTGCCTGGAATACCTATACGGCTCGCTTGGGCGATGCGCTCGATGCGGCTGCGTGTCGCCCGTGCCTCAACGACCCCACATTTATGGTCGACCGTCGCGAATCGGAGCTTGCGCTGACTGCCGATCGCCTGTCGGGCGCCATAGTACGCTCGGTCGGGACATTCCGCTCCAACTTTGAGCGCTTGCCCGAGCGTCTGATTACAAGCACCTCGGGGCTCGATGGTAAGCGCCATGCGCTCACGCTTGCGAGTTCCCGCCTAGAGCATCAAGGGCGCACGATGCTCAGCAAGCCAGCGTCCGACCTGAGCCGTGCGGCAGCGTCGCTCGATGCCCTGTCGCCGCTCAAAGTGCTTGCTCGCGGCTATTCCATCGCGTACAGCGATGATGGTGTGGCTACGAGTGCCAAGACCTTTAAGCCTGGCGACGCCATTCGCGTGCGCATGGCAGACGGCAACGTGGCAGCAACGGTCGATACGGTCGAGTAGACCGCGTTTCGCAGTGATAGACCCTTAGGAAAGGAAACAGATATGGCAGAGAAGACCCCGGTAGAGCAGCTTACGTACAAGCAGGCCTCGCAGGAGCTGGAGCTCATCATCCGCAGCCTGGAGTCGGGCGATATGGAGCTCGAGGAGTCGCTCGAGAGCTACACCCGCGGCGTCGAGCTCCTCAAAAGCCTGCGCACCCGCCTGTCCGATGCCGAGCAGAAGGTCTCGGTGCTCCTTAAGGACGTCGACGGCAACGACGTGCTCGCCGACGGCGAGGCCGCCAACACCGATGATAACCTTTCGTTCTAAGCATCTCGACCAAATATAATTACCTTGGTCTGTAAGAAAGGAACCAGCTATGTGCGATTGCATCTTCTGTAAAATTGCCAACCACGAGATCCCCTCGACCGTTGTCTATGAGGACGACCAGGTCATCGCCTTCGACGACCTCAACCCGCAGGCGCCGGTCCACACGCTCGTGATCCCTAAGAAGCACTACAGCGACATCGCCGACAGCGTGCCTGCCGAGACCATGGGCGCCATGGCCCACGCCATCCAGGAGGTCGCCAAGGCCAAGGGTCTGGAGGACGGTTTCCGCGTCATCTCCAACAAGGGCGTTAACGCCGGCCAGACCGTCATGCACTTCCACATGCACGTCCTCGGCGGCAAGAGCCTGGGCGAGAACCTCATCTGAGGACGCGTAGCCCGTCGACTTGGCTGCCTTTGGAGTAATCTATGCAGCTTTCTCAACTCGAATACCTTCAAGCGGTAGCGAACTATGGCGGCGTGCGCAAAGCAGCTCGCGCCGTTCATGTGAGTCCGCAGGCCGTTTCGTCGGCAATCAAAAAGTTGGAATCTGAGTATCAGATTGTTTTGCTCGACCGATCGGCGGGGGAGGCTGTTTTGTCTCCGGCGGGCAGAGAATTTGCGCGTCGTGCACGCGTGGTCCTGACACAAGTCGACGATCTCAAAAAGTACGCTCAATCGAGGGGCGACGGCGTTTCGCCCGATGGCCACTTTCGTCTTTACGCCCCCTGCCTTCATGGGCGGGGGCGCCTTTTTGCCGAAAGCTGGTATGACTCGTTTGAACGCTCGCACCCTCAGATTCACCTTGATGTGTGGCATCAGCCAACGGCTACATGCTTTGAATCACTTGTGCTTGGCATTTCGGATGCGGCTATCTCATTCGAGGAACCACGGGACAGCGTCCTTTCTTCAAAATATTTGGGTGAAAAGGAGCTCAAGGTTCTTTCATGCCCAGCGGGTCATCAATCTGTGGGCGCCATGACCATTCGCGAGTTACTGGGCGGCAGGCTCGCTGTTCCCATTAATTTGTCACCCTGTCTCAATGCAATCAATCAATGTCCCGAAGCCCAGCTCGTCAATTTTCGCTTCCGTGATGTTGAATACGGAAGCAGGGCTCAGACTGAGTTTCTTCAAGCCGGGGGATTGATATTGAGTTTGTCTGGGTCCTCTCTCGCATCGGATGGGTCAGAAGTGAGTGAGTGCTCCATTGAAGGATCGCGTGACGTAGCCTTGCCCATCTACTTTTGCTATCGACAAAATACCTGGACCGATCGACACCAGACGGTATTTCTTCACCTATTGCGTCATCTTGCTTCGTGAGATTAATTGGCTTCGAGACGTCAAGTGATTATTGACGCCTTGTAACACATAGCTGACAGCTTTGCCCTCATGCTTTTCCAAGATTCCGATTTAGATTGCTGACTCTGGGAGGGCGGAGCATGAAAAACCGTACGGTTTTGCTTTATATGACGTTCGTTTTTCTGTCGAACTTCAGCACCATCTTGTTTTTTCTAACTGTCTACCTTGAGTTCGTCGGATTCTCGATGGTGGCGATTTCTAGCATGATGATTGCATACCAAGTGAGCAAGTTCATCCTTGAAGTTCCCACTGGCTATATTGCTGATAGGTTTGGACGAAAGACAAGCGGTCTCGTTGGCGTCGCAGGAATGCTTGGATACTACGCCGCCCTGCTTCTCGTCCGTTCTCCCCTGCTTTTAATCGGTGCGTTCGCTCTTAAAGGTTTTGCCGTTGCATGTGTGAGCGGATCCATAGAAGCGATTTTCATTGACAGCGTCTCTCAGGACCAGCTCGTAAGACTTAATGTCGTTGAGCGATTTGTTTTCTATGCCTCTTATGCCATCTCCGCTTGCGTGGGCGGTTTCATTTCGTCCGTCGGTGCATATCTCATTGGTCTTTCGGCAGATATCATCGCAATGGTGTTGACGTTGGTTGTCGTTGTCTGCATTCCTGAGATGCGAAGAGGGGGCACTGCGACGACACCTGAACATGGGATTAGCCCGAAGATGATCGGTGCCGCTCTTGCGGGTAATGGCATTCTTCGTTCAGCGTTCATCATGGACTGTTCTCAGGCATTTGCTTTTGTCGCCCTGGAAGACTTTTTCTCACTGCTGCTTGCGAGTCGCGGAATGAATGCCGTCGCTTCGGGTGTGACCATTGCGGTCCAGCTCCTTGCCTCGGCCTCCATGGGACTTATTGTGCCCTGTGCGATTGCTCATGTCGACAAGGGCCGCTTTGCGCGTATTTGCGGCATCGTGCGCCTTTTCCTGACAGCTTTGTTTTTGATTCCCCTTACTCCGGCTAATTTGCTGCCCGTGTTCTATGTGCTGCAGACGGTTGCGTACTCGTTATTTGCTCCAATTAAATACTCAATTTTTCAAAAGGCAGCCGATTCTTCGATGCGCTGTTCACTGATTTCGGTTCAAAGCCAGATGGTGGCGGTGGGCGCCATCCTTTTCTATCTGTTCAATGCTGTGTTGAGCAGCATCGCGGGCATTCGAGTCATATTGCTTGTCGCGCTCGGGATTTCTTCCCTTGTGTATATCCCCGCGCTATTTCGTCTTACAAGTCAAAGGACATGGGTATTTAGACACCGATAACTTATATATCAACGCAATAAACCCGAGCGCGAGGGCGTTTGGGTTTATTATTGAAGCGTATGTAACCTGGCGGCGCCACACCGCCTGTTAGTAGGGAGACACATGAACGTTCTGGTCGTCAACGCAGGATCTTCGACCCTTAAGTATCAGGTCATCGATACCAAGTCCCATAAGGTGTCCGCAAAGGGCTCCTGCGAGCGCGTCTGCTTTACCGGCGGCACTTTCACCCATGCTGCCAACGGCTCCAAGAAGGTGACCGAGAACATCGAGTTCCCCGACCACAAGGTCGCCATCGAGGTTGTCCTGAAGGACCTCGAGGCCAACGGCGTCAAGATCGAGGGTATCGGCCACCGTATCGTTCAGGGCGGTTGGTACTTTGGCGATTCCTCCCTCGTCGACGAGGATGTCCTCGCCAAGATCCGCGAGGTCGCTCCGCTCGCCCCGCTGCACAACAACCCCGAGGCCAACGTTATCGAGTACTGCCTGGAGCAGTATCCCGACCTGCCCAACGTCACGGTTTACGACACCGCTTTCCACTTCAACATGCCCGAGGTCGCCAAGACTTACGCCCTGCCCAAGGACGTCTGCGACAAGCTGCACATCCGTAAGTACGGCGCCCACGGCACCAGCTACCGTTACATCTCCAAGAAGGTCGCCGAGATGACCAACGGCGAGGCCCGCAAGGTCGTCGTGTGCCATATCGGCTCCGGCGCTTCCCTGTGCGCCATCGAGGACGGCAAGTGCATGGACACCACCATGGGTCTCACCCCGCTTGACGGCGTTATGATGGGCACCCGCTGCGGCTCCATCGACCCGGCTACCGTGTGCTACCTGCAGCGCGAGGGCGGCTACACCTTCGACGAGGTCGACGAGATGATGAACAAGAAGTCCGGCCTTTTGGCTGTGACCGGCGGCAAGACCAACGACTGCCGCAACGTCGAGGAGCTCGCCGCTGCCGGTGACCCCGAGGCCCAGCTCGCCTTCGATATGTTCGTCTACAAGATTGCCGCCAAGGCTGCCGAGATGGCCACCTCCATGTGCGGTATGGACACCCTGGTCTTCACTGCCGGCATCGGTGAGCACGCTCCTGCCGTCCGCGCCGGCGTGGCCGACCGCCTGGCCTTTATGGGCGTCAAGATGGATCATGCCCGCAACGCCCTGCGTGGTGACGGCGCATGGTGCCTGTCTGCCAAGGATTCCAAGGTTAAGATTTTCGTTATCCCCACGGACGAGGAGTTCATGATCGCTTCCGACGTCGAGCGCATCGTCAACGGCAAGTAATTGCAAAAGGGGAGGGGCTGGACGACCGAGCGCCGTTCGGCCCCTCTTTTGTGCTCGTTGGGCGATATGCCTGATAGTTATTTATTAAGTTGTGATAACTTCTTATTAACATGCGGCCGCCTTAAGGGGTCTGCGCCGACCGTATCGCACTGCAAAGGAGTCTCATGAACGTACTTGTTGTCAACGCCGGTAGCTCAAGCCTTAAATATCAGCTTTTGGATACCGATACCCGCGAGGTTTTCGCCAAGGGCAACTGCGAACGTATCGGTTCGGACATGGGCATCTTTGGCCACTCCGAGAACGGTGGCGCCAAGCAAACCGAGGAGGTCCCCTTCCCGGACCACCGTTCGGCTATCGCACGTGTGCTCGAGGAGCTCGAGAAGACCGACTTTACGATCGATGGCATTGGGCATCGTATCGTTCAGGGTGGCTGGTACTTTGACGATTCCGCGGTCGTCGACGATGAGGTCATGGCTAAGATCCTCGAGGTGGCACCGCTTGCCCCGCTACACAACTACGGCGAGGCAGCGGCAATCGAGTATTGTCGCGAGAAGTATCCGGAGCTGCCCAACGTGGCCGTCTTCGACACCTCGTTCCACATGACTATGCCCGAGGTCGCCTACACCTACGCCCTGCCCAAGGACGTGTGTGACAAGTACCACGTGCGCAAGTACGGCGCCCACGGTACGAGCCACCGCTACGAGTGGATGATGGCCAAGGAGATCCTGGGCTCGCGCTGCCACCGTCTGCTTTCGTGCCATCTGGGCAACGGTGCCTCGCTTGCCGCCATCGAGGACGGTGTATGCCGCGATACGACGATGGGCCTCACGCCGCTCGACGGCCTGATGATGGGCACCCGTTGTGGTTCCATTGACCCGGCTACCGTGTGCTACCTGCAGCGCGAGGGCGGCTACAGCTACCAGGAAGTCGATGACATGATGAACAAGCAGTCTGGTCTGCTTGCCATCTCGGGTATCTCCAACGACGCCCGTGACATCCGTACGCGCGCCTCCGAGGGCGACGAGCGCTGCCTGCTCGCCTTCGATATGTTCGCCTACAAGGCCATGCAGCAGGCCGGCTCCATGATCGCTTCAATGGCGGGCGTGGACACCATTACCTTTACCGCCGGCATTGGCGAGAATGACTGGTCGATCCGCAAGGCCTTCTGCGACTGCTTCGAGTGGCTGGGCGTGCGCATCGACAACAACAAGAACCGCGAGGCCGTGGGTAGCGGCCCGCAGGTCATCAGCGCCGCCGGCTCTTCCGTCACGGTCATGGTCATCCCCACCGACGAGGAATACATGATCGCCCACGACGTCGAGCGTCTGACCGCGAATAACTAGTGCGTTCGCTTGCGATTGAACGAAAGGCCTCCTGAGCAGC
>CABPXT010000094.1:0-8067 GCA_902461405.1 uncultured Collinsella sp. | reverse complement strand
GTCGCGCCCTTGAAATTGAACGTCAGATTGCCGCTTAGGGGCGTTTGCAGCGTCGAGCAGTTACGCGGTTTGGTAAAACCGCGTAACTACAGAGCCTCGAGCGCGTTGGCGATGCGCTTCATGGCAGCATCGGCGGATGCTTGGTCGGGCGCTTCGGCCAAAACGCGAATCACCGACTCGGTTCCACTTTTGCGCACGAGCACGCGGCCCTCGCCTGCCAGCGCAGTCTCGGCCTCGGCGATGGCGTTCTGCACGCCCATGTTCTCGAGCGCGGCGTCCTTATCCGCTACGCGCACGGCAACCTGCGCCTGCGGCAGCAGCTTGCACGGAGCCGTGAGCTGCGAGAGCGTCTCGCGCTCGGCACGAATCACTTCCATCACGCGCAGCGAGGTCATAATGCCGTCGCCCGTGCGCTCGATATCGCCAAAGATCGTATGGCCCGTCTGCTCGCCGCCCAGGCTGTAGCCGCCCTCGCGCATCTTGGCATACACGTGACGGTCGCCCACGCCGCTGGTCACGGCGCTCAGTCCGGCAAGCTCCAGCGACTTGACCAGACCAAAGTTGCTGGCGATCGTCGGCACCACGGTACCGCCCGAAAGGCGACCGTGCTTGTTCAGATACACGCCGCACACGTACAGGATCTGGTCGCCGTCTACCACGCGACCGCGCTCATCCACGGCCAGGCAGCGGTCGGCATCGCCGTCATAGGCAAAACCCACGTCCAGGCCTTGCTCCACCACGTGGCGCTGCAGGCGCTCCATATGCGTGGAGCCGCAGTCGACGTTGATGTTAAAACCATCAGGCGCGGCATTGATCACGCGCACGTCGGCGCCCAGCGCGTCGAACACCGGCTTGGCCACCGAGGACGCCGAGCCGTTGGCGCAGTCGATGCCGATCTTGACGCCCTGCAGCGAAAAATTCGCGCTCGCGATGAGCGAGGCAATATAGCGGTTGCGACCCTGCATGTAGTCAACCGTGGCGCCAATGTGGTTGCCCGTGGCCAGCGGCACCTCGCTCTTGCCATCGATGTAGTCCTCGATGAGCTCCAGCACGCCCTCGTCCATCTTAAAGCCGTCGCTGTTGACGAGCTTAATGCCGTTATCGCAAAACGGGTTGTGGCTCGCGCTGATCATGATGCCGCAATCGAAGCAGCCTTCCACGGTCTGATGCGCCACGCCCGGCGTCGGGATCACGTGCAGCATATAGGCGTCCGCACCGCTCGCGACCAGGCCACTCACCAGCGCCGCCTCGAACATATAACTCGAGCGACGTGTGTCCTTGCCCACGATGACGCGCGCCTTGCGCTCGCGGTTGGCGCCGTAATACCAGCCCACAAAACGGCCAATCTTATAAGCGTGCTCTACCGTCAGCCCAACGTTGGCCTCACCGCGAAAGCCATCGGTGCCAAAGTACTTCATGCGCTCTCCTTACAAAATAGGGGCGAACAGATTGCCTGTCCGCCCCAAAATGGTACTCGATTATCTGCGCTACCAGAAAAACCCTACGCCGACGCGGTGTCGCGAGCCGCCTGGCATGTAGGAGTCTGACGCAGCGTAAGCGGCTTGTCCCCCGCCTCGGCTGACGTGGTCAACGTATATGTGATCGTCGTCGTCTCGCCAGCATGCAGGTCAACGGTGCCCGAATAGAAGGGGATTCCATGCCACGTAGCGGCGCCAAGACCAAACTGGGTGCCCTCGACGGTCAGATCAGTAATGTTGCCGCCCGTCGGGGCAAACAACGAGACATTCAGACGCTCGTCGTCGCGCGCGGCATCGGGCGCGCTCGCCGCGACGTAGTCGGGCAGCTTGCCGGCCTCCTCCTGCGTCATGATGTTCGTCAGGGTAACGGTGATGCGATACGAGCACGTGCCGTCACCGTTCTTGATGCCCTGGCCAATCTGCGTATCGGCATTCAGGTACCAGTCGAGCTTGGAGAAGCTCAGGTTGTTAAAGTAGACACCAGCAACGGGATCTTCACTCGGGTCATCCGGATCGGGCAGCGAGGCGTCGATGTTCATCTCCTTGATAGCGTTCTGCTCGTCATCGTTTTTCATCCACGCGATCAGGCGGCCCTCTTCGGCACCGCGCTCAACGGCGCTGACAAGCTTCGTAACATCGACATCGCCGATACCGCCAAGGATCTTGTCGAAGGCAGCGCTGGCGACGGATGCAAAGATACCGTCCGACTCCTCGACCGGATAGTTCCAGTACACATCGTGCATGAGGACCTTTGCGGCGTTGGTGCCGTCGACAACCGTTCCGTCGGGCAGAGACACGTTACCGACCAGGCCCAGCAGATACTGCAGGAACACCGGGTCGATACCCACGACGCCGTCAACGTCCTGCCCATACTGGGACTTCCACAGCGCGGCGACACGCTGCGAGTTGCGGGGCCAATCGGGCGAATACGCGTTACCAGAGTTGTACAGGTTACTGTGGTCGCCAAACAGTGCCTCGTCCTCTTCGTCGACGCTCTCAACCGCCTCGTCTTTGCCAAGCGCAATACATGGAACAAACTCGCCAATCGACATCTGGCCGTCGGTGACCGAAATCAGGCCCTGCGAACCGCCAAAGCCGCCGCAGGCACGAATCTCGACGTTGTTCATGGCGTACACAAGGTAGTTGCGCGTCTGGCCGTTGGCGCCGAGCATCTGCGGAAGGACGGGGGCGACCTTCTCCGCCGCGTCAACCGCGCCGTTGAGGGTGGCAAAGCCGTCCTTGGCCTTATCGACCAGCTCGGTCACCTGGGAAATATGAGTATCGCCAATGCCCTGGATCTTCTCGTTGGCGCTCTTGAACACCTTCGAGCTGCTGGAAAGCGAATCGGCGACCGCCTGCAGCGCGGACACGTTAATCATGCCGTCCTGAAACAGCTTGCCGGGCGTGGCCTGCGAAAGGTTATCGGCCATGGGAACCAGCGCATTGCTCGAGACATCGGACAGGGCGTCGATCATGGTGCGGGCCGCATTGATGTCGCTGCCATACACCGGGATAAACGAAGCCGCCGTCCACAGCGGGCTCGAGGTCTCCGCCTTCATGCTGTCGCAAAGCTCATCAATCTTCTTCGCGTCGTCAGGCAGCGTCGAAAAATCGCCCGACGTGACCTTGTCCTTAAGGCCACCGACAATCTCGACGGCCTCCTTCGCTTCACTCTTTACGGTCTTTGCCGAGTTAAGCAGCATAAAGCCGCTTGCGCCAAGCGCAACGAGAAGCACCGCGACTACAGCGGCAATAATGGCGCCGGTGTGACGCTTTTTGCGTTCGCCCTTGCGATGGCGATGACGGACCAGACCGTCAGAGGTCGAACTCGACGAAGCGTCGCTACCGTAGTTCAAGCCAAAATCGTAATAATCTTCCTTGGAACCCGAGCCCGCAAACTCGGCACCGCTATCATCCAGGCGGGCGAACGTGCCAGTCTCGGAGGCACCGGTGTAAATCGTGCCAAGGTTACCCGTAAGCCCCGCGCCACCGGCAGAGGGAGTATTGTTGGCGGCCTTGCCGGCATTAACGTTGCCGGCGGCATTTGCGGCGTTGGCAGCACCTGCGTTGTTCGCAGGTACCGAAGGAGCCCCGCTCGGCTGCGACGCGGAGGTTGCACCGCCCGCAAAGACATTCCCTCTTGCACGGCCGGTCTTTTTCGCCTTTTGAGACTGCTCGTACAGAGCGGTAAACATCGCCGTCTCGCCCGGGGACACGCGCTTACTGGAACCGCCCTGTCCAGCGCCGCCCGGCGTGCCGGCCTTACCAGCCCCGTTCGGACGCGGCGGAACTGCAGGACGGCCGTTATCGCTGCCCTTAAAGTGATTACCAGCCATAAAGAAATCCTCGCAATTGAGTCGCAATGAAAAAATCCATAACGTTACTAGTTTATGGCATTTTGAGCATCGACAGCTAAACTCCAGACACGGACGTCAATTGGCGAAAATGCGGCACAACACCTTTTCTGTCTTGGCGGCGGCGCCAGCTACACCGTGAGGAACATCATCACGATGATCATGGCAAAGCCGATAAGGTCGGTCGGCAAAAACACCGTACCCAGCATAACGGCGCTGGTGATGGTCGCCGAAACCGGCTCCACAGTTCCGATGAGGCTCGCACGCACCGAGCCGATGTCCTTAACGCCCTGCATATAGAGCATGTAAGCAAAAAACGAGCCGATAACCACGAATACCGCGAGCGCCTCGACGCCGGCAGCGTCGAGTGCCGGCATATGCGCCCAAGGCTGCACGAAGACGCACGAGACCACGCCCGCCGTGAGCATTGCCGAGCCCGTGACGATGGGGCTGCCGTATTCGGGCAGGATCTTGGCGGGAATCACCGCCATACACGTGGCGCTGACCGCACACATAAGGCCTGCGACCAGGCCAAGCGGCGATATGCTCAGACTGGTAGGGTCGCCGCCGGTAGCGATTAAAAAGGTGCCGCCCAGGGCCAACCCAATGCCAACGGCCTCACGCACGCGAGGCATGCGATGGTCGATCACGCAGGTGTAGCCCATAATGATGACCAGTTGCAGGCATTGGAGCACCGTCGCGGTTCCGGCATTGGTCAGGCGCACGGCCGAAAGATAACAAAACTGGTTGAACAGCAGACCAAAGGCGGTAAAGAGCAGCAGCTGCTTGCGATCGGCGGGTGTGGTCCAGAGCTTAATCAGGCGCTCGCGGTCGCGCGTAACAACCACGGCCATAAAGAGTAGACCGGCGAGAATCTGACGCACGCTCATAAGCCACAAGGTGTCGACGTGGTAGGTATCGAACAGAAAGCTCGCGCTGGTGCCCGAGAAGCCCCAAAACGAACCGCCCACCAGCGTAGCCAAGACGCCCGTGATCATCTTGCGCGTCGAAGCGCTGTTCAGGCGCTCGCGCCAAGCGCGGCGGGTGCTACGGCTGAGCTCATCGGTGCCCTCGGGCACATCAATGTTCGATATATCGGTCATCGGCACCGAAGCCCCTGCGCCTTCGACCTGCTCGACACGCTCTTTGCTCATTCCATTCCCTCGAAGCAGCCTGGAAACAATTCGGCTTACCTTACCACGGCGAAGGCACCAGCTGGAGGCTTGTCCGCTTATCGGTAGGACAATTCCGCAGACGTCTTTCCATAGCTCGATACCGCAATGGCCTTGCATTATGCGACAGTCAAATCGCGGCAGCAGGCTCTTTTGAAATGGATATGACAAAGCCCCCGAATTCCACAATGTAAGCGATTTTTAAAAATGTTCTTGCCACCGAGTTCAGGCTCCGTTATATTATCCCTTGCGCGCTTGCGCACCCTTGATCGGGCGTTTAGCTCAGGGGGAGAGCGCTTCCCTGACACGGAAGAGGTCAGAAGTTCAAATCTTCTAACGCCCACCAAATGTTCGCAGCTCAGAGGCTATGTCCTCTGGGCTGTTTTGTTTTTTGTCGCTAAATCCGCTGGCAGTTCCAACCGTCATCGCAACGTAACAACAATTCACCTGACGAATGGCAGCCAAATATATTCAATACCCCAACATCAACAATAGCCAGGCACAAAACTGCGCCGCAAGCTGCTCCAACCGCCCAACTGGTCAAAAGCCGACCATCTACTTGCCAATTTATCTAACGGCGTAACCAAGCAGTCCGCGCCGCAACTTCTCAACAAAACGCCGCGATGTCTGCGCCCTGCGGTATCCTTGAGCCACTCGCACCTGCAGCACCAAGGAGCCGCCATGCGCACCGAGCTCGATGTCCCCTTTTCGCACAAAGAAGAAGCCAAAGCGCTGGGCGCCAAATGGGACCGGACCAAGAAGATCTGGTATGTACCCAGCGGCGTCAACCCCGAGCCCTTTGCCGAGTGGCTGCCCGGTGTTGACCGATCCGACCCCTCAGCGCCGTATATATATCTAGTACTGGGCAAGCGCGAGTGCTGGAAGTGTCACAAAGAGACCTCGGTCGCGGCCTTCGGCATTCCCTATCGAACCGATGACGACAAGGGCATCGCCATCGCGCACGCGCCCAACGAAGCCGGGCACATTGCCATCGACACGGCCAACGCCAACGCACTCGCCATCGTGCCCGCTCTTGGCTGCGTGCCGGGCGAGATCCGCGACTACCTTCATAAGCGCTGCGGCTACAAGCCCGTAGGCGCGCGAGCCTCCAAAGCCCCGTCGCTCGGCAACACGTGCACCATTTGCGACGCGCTGCAAGGCAGCCGCTATCTGTTCGAGGAGCCCTCGTCCCCGTTTGCCCTCACTGCCATCAACAAGCTGCCGGCACTGGAGTTTGTACGCGTCGAAGTTGCCGGCGTCTTTGGCGTCCCGGCCACGCGCACCGACTTTGACCAGGCGCTCTTTACCTGGGCACGCGACCATCACGCCAAGTTCCACAAGCAGCTCGGTGAGGGGATTTATTTATAGGGACAGAGATGCCTTCACAGCCAGCTCCTCCGCATCACCTATCCCTCGTCGCCGGCGTCGTACACGATATCGAGGCCACAAACAGGGCATTTCTCCTGATACACCGGCATATGAACGCCTGTCCGTTTTCTCACTTCGTCGCTAAGTCTGTCGCACGCATCGATGAACCGAATGTCGAGGCACGGTATTTGCGAGCCGCAGCAAGGACAGGCGACGACAAACGACCCGCAATCAACTTCTACGCTCGGAAACATTTTGTTGTCTATAAGGGCGCACGGCAGTTTTCCGTACTTCCCCATCGCAATATCGCCTCGCCAGCTCACGTTCGCTCCCCTCTCGCTATACAAATCAGGAAGAGCATGCACCGGCAGGCGTGTGCGAGATTGCATCGCCACGCGATCCGATCAAACAGCACGATCGTAAAAGACCGCCAAAGCCAAATTTCATCGTCGGTCGCACCCTGTCCGGCAAACTCAATATCGACGGGTATGTGCTTCAGATAACTCATGTCGGGCGCAAAACGAGGGTCCGGTCCGCCTTTATGAACAGGACCGTGCAGAACAAACCATCCGTTTTCGGGCTCGAACCGCTCAACAAACGCAAGGCCGAGCACCTTATAGCCCACCTCGGTTGCAAATATGACTCCGACTGGGACGCCGCATTCCATGCAGTTGAGCATTTTACGGTTGTAATTCTGGTCTCGAAAATCAACGGTACCCGGCGCTTGAACCGAGTACTTAATGACCCACGTACCATCGTCCAAATAGAGCGGAGGCACATTGTTGATGCTCTCGGTTTGCCGCTGGCGCGCTTGTACCCCGCTACCCCACTCCCCTGTATACTGATGTAGCACGTGTTTCATCCGGGCTTGTTGGGCCGGATTGTTCATGGGAGGGTCTTATGGCTGCTTCGAATCCGCCTAAGGGGAGCGTTTCTTCTTCGTCCATCAAGCCGGTGACGCGCAAGGCCGTGCGCTGCCAGCGCGAGGTCGCATGGCTTGTCACGCAGGCGGCGGGCAAACTCGTGGCGAACACGGAAGACGTCAATGCTCCCACACCGAGCTTTGTGCTGGCAGCGGCGCTGGATCGAGTACGCCAGCTGGAACTCGCCGCACAAGAAGACGGCGGCCATCTTGGCTACCAAGACGCTATGGCGCCCGACCTGTTGACCTTTTGTCGCATGACCAAGTTGCCCGCCGCACCCAATGCGCTTTCGGACGCAGGCTACATGTTTACGCTTTCGGGCGCGGACCTTATCCGCGATATCTACGCATACTGCAGCGAGCTCACCGAGCGCAGCGTCTTTGGCACGGCTGAAGTCAAACCGGGAAATGTCATCAAGCTGGTTCTTAGGCTGTTCCTGATGGACGAGCACGAGGCTGCGCAGGAATAAGTCGTCCGGCAGAGCCATTGTCGATCCGGCGGTGACGCCTTGCCGTAGCCGTCACCGCACGAGCGAGGATTTTCGGACGGTCGGATATCGAGAGTGGATATTTGGACGTTTTTTGGGGCTTTTGCGGCAGATTCCGTCCAAATATCCACTCTCGTTCGATAGATGTCCGAAAATCCTCGCTCGTTTGTCCGAATATCCACTCTCGTTTGGCGAGCGTCCAATTTTCCACGCTCGCGCGTCCGGATATCCACGCTCGTGCGGCGGGCGAACCGCGAGGGGGCGCGGCCAAGCCGACAGCAGGCG
>CABPXT010000093.1:0-8173 GCA_902461405.1 uncultured Collinsella sp. | reverse complement strand
TTAAATTCAGCATAAACAGGGGCGCCCTCTTTGAGGACGCCCCTGTTCTGGCTTGTTTGCGGTTGTCAACGCGATACTTTGCCTCGTCTTGCCTTATGCCAAGAACTCCTTGGTGGTCGCCACGATGTTGGCGGCGTCCAGGCCATACTTGTGCAAGAGCTCGGCGCCCGGGCCGGACTCGCCGAAGGTGTCGTTGACGCCAATCTTCTTGAGCGGCGTCGGGCACTGCTCGCACAGAACATCGGCAACGGCGCTGCCCAGGCCACCGATCACGGAGTGCTCCTCGACGGTCACGACGTGGCCGGTCTTGGTGGCGCTCTTGACGATCAGGTCGGCATCGATGGGCTTGATGGTGTGCATGTTGATGACCTCGGCATCGATGCCCTCGGCAGCAAGCTGCTCAGCGGCCTCGAGAGCCTCGCCGACCATCAGGCCGCAAGCGATGATGGTGACGTCGGCGCCCTCGCGCATGACGATGCCCTTGCCCACCTCGAACTTGTAGGTCTCGGGGTCGTTGATGACCGGCGAGGCCAGACGGGCAAAGCGCATGTACACGGGGCCGTCGCACTCGTAGGCGGCGCGCGTCACGGCGCGGGCCTCCACGTCGTCGGCGGGAACAATCACGGTCATGCCGGGGATAACGCGCATCAGGGCGATATCCTCGCAGCACTGGTGCGTGGCGCCATCCTCGCCCACCGAGATACCGGCGTGCGTGGCACCGATCTTGACGTTAAGGTGCGGGTAGCCGATGGAGTTACGAACCTGCTCAAAGGCGCGACCGGCAGCGAACATGGCAAAGGTGCTCGCGAAGGCAACACGACCGGTGGTCGCGATACCGGCGGCGACGCCCATCAGGTTACTCTCGGCAATGCCCACATCGAAGAAGCGGTCGGGGCAGGCCGCCTTGAACTTACCGGTCTGCGTGGCGGCGGCCAGATCGGCGTCGAGGACCACAAAGTCATCGTGCTCGTTGGCGAGCTCGACGAGGGCCTCGCCGTAGCTTACGCGCGTGGCGATTTTCTTGACGTCTGCCATCCTAGAGCTCCTCTCCGGCGGCCGTGAGCTCTGCCATGGCCTGCTCAAACTGTTCATCATTGGGGGCCTTGCCGTGCCAACCAACCTGGTTCTCCATAAAGGACACGCCCTTGCCCTTCAGGGTCTCGGCGATAATGGCGGTCGGCTGGCCCTTGGTAGCGCGAGCCTCGGCAAAGGCGGCGCGGATCTGATCGAAATCGTTGCCGTCGGCAAGCTCCACCACGTGGAACTTAAAGGCGCGGAACTTGTCGGCGAGCGGCATGGGGTCGTTGACCTCCTCGACGGGACCGTCGATCTGCAGGCCGTTGTGGTCGACGATCACGCAGAGGTTGTCGAGCTGCTGGTTGCCGGCAAACATGGCGGCCTCCCAGACCTGGCCCTCCTCGCTCTCGCCGTCGCCCAGCAGGGCGTAGGTGCGATAGTCGTCGCCCCAGTGCTTGGCGGCAACGGCCATGCCCACGGCGGCGGAGATGCCCTGGCGAGCGAGCCGGTGGACATGTCAACGCCCGGAGTGTCGTTCATGTTGGGATGGCCCTGCAGGTGGCTGCCGATGTGGCGCAGCGTCTCAAGATCCTCCTTGGGGAAGAACCCACGCTCGGCGAGCACAGCGTACAGACCAGGCGCACAGTGGCCCTTAGAAAGCACAAAGCGATCGCGGTCGGCCTTGCGGGGATCGGCCGGGTCGACGTTCATTTCCTCAAAGTACAGATAGGTCATGATGTCGGCAGCGCCGAGCGAACCGCCCGGATGGCCGGACTTGGCAGCGTGCACGCCGGTGACGATGCCCTTCCTTACCTCGTTGGCAACCTTTTTGAGCTCTTCGTCGCTCATTGTGCCTTCCTTTCATCCTCTTTAGACAAGATGCGCACGGCACGGAAAGGTAATCCCAACCCAGCCGCGATGCACGTACGTCCTTCATTATGCTGGAAACTGATGGCTTTACCAGACTTTTTATCATTATTTGAGCAATTGAGCAGGCAGAACCGCTGATGAAACGGTTTATCAATGTGAACGTCTTTTGGATGGAACGCGGTCGACCCTACGCGTTAATGTCCTTAAAGCCCTCACCGAAGGCTTCCGTAACGTCGGCGACCGTCACAATGGCGTGAGGATCGCGCTCGCGCACGATCGTTTTGAGGGTGTTGAGCTCTCGACGGCTAACGATCACCATGATCACCGGCTTCTCGACGCCCGAATACATACCGGTCGCCTTTAATTTGGTGCAGCCGCGGCCCAGACCATACATGATGTCGGCCGCGATATCGGGGAAGTTGTCCGAGATGATGAGTACCATACGACGCTTATTGCCGCCATCGACCACGGCATCGATCACATAGCCGCTAATCACCATCGAAAGTCCTGCGTACAGAGCATTTTCGAGCGAAAAGACCGGAGCCGATGCCGCACATACGGCAACGTCGATTGCCATGACGGTCGAGCCCACCGGCAGCGAGGTTTTACGCGAGATGATTTGGCCAATCGTGTCCGAGCCGCCGGTATTGGCGCCGGCGCGCAACACCATGCCGTAACCGATACCCGTAATAATGCCGCCCCACATAGCGGGAAGCATCAGGTCTGCATGTGCCAGAGGCGCTACAAACGGGGCAAACAGATCGGTAAAGAAGCCCAGCAGCACAAAGCCCGTCGCCGTCTGCACCACGTAGAACATGCCGCCCTCGCGCATAACGACCAGTAACAGCAAGACGTTCATCACGATCGTCTGAATACCAACGGGAAGCGATAGGCCGCGCGATGCGCCGACCGCCTGGATAATGGTGGCAAGGCCCGTAACGCCACCGGCAGCAAGGCCGTTGGGAATCAAAAACAGGTCGGTCGCAATAGCGGCCAGAGCGCACCCCAACATAATCTGGGGCAGGTCATGAAAGAAGTTCATCGATAGAATGCGCTTGATGTCCAGACGATATGCCATGCTACCTCCCTCAAAAAAGCGCACCCAAACGGATGCGCTTCGAACTTCTTGCTGTATTCGATTCTACCGATTCGCCAAACAAAAACCACCCCTGCGCAGGGTTAATTCTGGATACAAAACCACCCTGCTCGGAGGGTTTTATCCATTTCCACATAAACCGGGCGGTTTATGCAGATGGAGTCTCCGCGTCAGCGTTGCCAGTGGCCCAGCGATGGTAGCCAATAACAAACGGGTCCAGGTCGCCATCGTCAAGAACGGCCTCGACATTGCTGGTCTCCACGCCCGAGCGCAGATCCTTGACCATCTGGTACGGGTAGAGCACGTAGCTGCGAATCTGGTTGCCAAAACCGATCGTGGTCTTGGGTCCGCGAATCTCATCCAGGGCCTCAGCGCGCTTTTCGAGCTCAATCTCGTACAGGCGCGCCTTGAGGATCTGCATGCACGCGGCCTTGTTCTGGATCTGGCTGCGCTCGTTTTGGCAGGTCACCACAATGCCGCTGGGAAAATGCGTCACGCGCACGGCGGAGTCGGTGGTGTTGACACCCTGGCCGCCCGGGCCGCTTGCATGGTACACGTCGACGCGAATGTCATCGGGACTAATCTCGATATCGATATCGTCGGGCAGCACGGGGATGACCTCGACGCCAGCGAACGTGGTCTGGCGGCGCTTCTTGTCGTCGGTGGGGCTAATGCGCACCAAGCGGTGGACGCCGGCCTCGGCGCGCAGCATGCCAAATGCGTCCTTGCCCTCGACGGTAAAGGTCGCGCGGTCGATGCCGATAACCTCGGCAGCGGGGCAGTCGTTAATCGTGACCTTCCAGCCGCGACGCTGGCAGTACTTCATGTACATCTTAAAGAGCATGAAGGTCCAGTCCTGGGCCTCCAGGCCACCCTGTCCGGGCTTGATGGTCACAATGGCATCGCCGTGATCGAACTCACCGGTAAACCAGCTCGAAAGCTCAAGTTCATCGATGGCACGGGCCAGGCGCTCAGTCGTGGCTGTAGCCTCCTCGCGAAGGGCGGCGGCGTCGGGGTCATCCCCCATCTCCTCGGCAAGCTCCAGCGCGGCGCGGGCATCGGAAAGCTCGCCGCGCGCGTTGTCCACGGCAGCGATATCTTCCTTGGTGCGCGCGATTTCCTCCATGGTGGCACGGGCGGCGTCGGCGTCATCCCAAAAGCCGGGGGCCACGCTTTTGGCCTCGAGCTCGGACACGCGGGTACGCTTCTCGTCCAGGTGGAGATACGATTCGACTTCACCGAGCCGGTCCGCAAACGCGTCCAGCTCGGCGGGCGTTACCTCTAAAGCCTCAGCCATTAACGATTCCTGCCGTGGCAGTACTTAAACTTCTTGCCGCTACCGCAGGGGCACGGGTCGTTGCGGCCCACGTTGACGTACGGATCGTCGCTCTCGGACTTGCGATAGGTGGTCACCTTGCCACCGTTGTTGACGGCAGCCGGACCACCCTGGACAGCCGTGCGGGCCTGCACCTGTGCCTGCTTGCGCAGTACCGAGTCGCCGTTGTCGCCATCGACCTCGGCAGGACCGGAGAAGCGCGCACCCTCGAGCGCGGGCTCCTCCTTGTGCTCCACGGCACGCGGGGCAGCCTTGATCTCGATGCGCAGAACCGTGCGCAGGTAATCCTCGTACATGGTGTCGACGAGTATCTGGAACGCGCCGTAGGCCTCGGTCTTGTACTCGACCAGCGGGTCGCGCTGGCCAAAGCCGCGCAGGCCGATGCCGGTCTTGAGGTAGTCCATCTCCTGCAGGTAGTTCATCCAGCGGGTATCGATGACGCGCAGCATGACCTGGGTGTTGAGCTCGCGCATCAGGTCCTCGCCCAAGCGCTCGGCCTTCATGTTGTAGCACTTCTCCACGTAAGCCAGGACATCGGCAGCCAGGGCCTCATAATCCTCGTCGGGGAACTTCGGCGTATCGATGTGGCCGGTGAGCTCCACAACCCACTTGCGCAGGCCCTCCAGGTCGCGCTCGCCCTCGTGACTGTCCTTGGTGCAGAACTCCTGCACGCAGCGGTACACGGTGTCGTGCATGACCTCGGTGATGTGGTCGGTCAGGTCCTTGCCGTCCAGAATCTTATTGCGCTCAGCATAGATGACCTGGCGCTGCTTGTTCATGACGTCGTCGTACTCAAGGACGCTCTTGCGCATGGAGAAGTTGATGCTCTCGACCTTGTGCTGGGCGCTCTCGACGGCCTTGGAGATGATCTTGTGCTGGATGGGCATGTCGTCGCCCATGTCGGCCGTGACCATCATCTTGGAGACGCGGTCCATCTTGTCGCCGCCGAACAGGCGCATGAGGTCGTCCTCGAGCGACAGGTAGAACTGGGTCTCGCCCGGATCGCCCTGACGGCCGGAGCGGCCGCGCAGCTGGTTGTCGATACGACGGGACTCGTGGCGCTCGGTGCCGATAACGGTCAGGCCGCCGGCGGCAAGCACGCGCTCGCGCTCGGCCTTGCAGGTCTCCTTGGCCTCGGCGTTAAACTGCTCAAGCTGCTCGGGCGTCACGTCCTCCATGGTCAGGCCCTCGTACTCAAGGCGCTCGCGCACCAGCTCGTCGGGGTTGCCGCCCAACAGGATGTCGGTACCACGACCGGCCATGTTGGTAGCGATGGTCACGGCGCCGTAGCGTCCGGCCTGGGCAACGATATGAGCCTCGCGCTCATGGTGCTTGGCGTTGAGGACCTCGTGCGCGATGCCGCGCTTGGTAAGGGCGGCCGACAGCTTCTCGGAGCTCTCGATGGAGACGGTGCCCACCAGGACCGGCTGGCCCTTGGCGTGACGCTGCTCGACATCGTCGGCGACGGCGTTGTACTTGGCCTGAATGGTACGGTACACCAAGTCCTCGTGATCAACACGCTGAACGGGTTTGTTGGAGGGGATGACCTCGACGGGCAGCTTGTAGATCTCGCGGAACTCGGCATCCTCGGTGAGTGCCGTACCGGTCATGCCGGAGAGCTTGTCATACAGACGGAAGTAGTTCTGCAAGGTGATAGTGGCCAGCGTCTGGTTCTCCTCGCGTACGAGCACGCCCTCTTTGGCCTCGATGGCCTGGTGCAGGCCCTCGGAGTAACGGCGGCCTTCCATAATGCGGCCGGTGAACTCGTCGACGATCTTGACCTCGCCGTTGGTGACCACATACTGCTTGTCGCGGTGGAACATGTACTGGGCCTTCAGCGCCTGCTGCAGGTGGTTGACCAGCTGGCCGGAGAGATCGGCATAGATGTCATCGATACCCAGGCGGCGCTCGATCTTCTTAAGACCGCGCTCGGTGGCAGCGATGGTGTGCTTGGCCTCGTCCATGACGTAGTCGCCCGTGGGTTCAACGTCCTCGGTGGCGGTAAGCATGTCGTGCGACACGTCCTCGCCGCGCTCAAGGCCACGCACGGCACGCGCGAAGTCCTTGTAGGTACTGGCGGACTTGGTGCCAGCGCCCGAGATGATCAGCGGGGTGCGAGCCTCATCGATCAGGATGGAGTCAACCTCGTCGACGATGGCGTAGTTGTGGCCGCGCTGCACGCGCTGCTCGGGACGGGTAACCATGTTGTCGCGCAGGTAATCAAAGCCGAACTCGGAGTTGGTGCCGTAGGTGACGTCGGCCTGGTAGGCCGGGCGCTTGAGCTCGAGCGGCATGTTGTTCTGGAGCAGACCGACGGTCATGCCCAGGTACTTATAGATGCGGCCCATCCACTCGGAGTCGCGCTTGGCAAGGTAATCATTGACAGTAACGACGTGCACGCCCTTGCCGGCAATAGCGTTGAGATAGCCAGCCAACGTGGAGACGAGGGTCTTACCTTCGCCGGTCTTCATCTCGGCGATGTGGCCCTCGTGCAGTGCCATGGCGCCAATGAGCTGCACGTCAAAGTGGCGCATACCCATGGTGCGCTTGGAAGCCTCACGCACGGTGGCAAAGGCCTCGGGGAGCATGTCGTCAAGCGACTCGCCGTTGGCGTAACGCTCGCGGAACTTATCGGTCTGACCGCGGAGTTCCTCCTCGGTCATCTTCTCAAACTGGGGCTCAAGACCGTTGATCTGGTCGACGATCTTGTAGTAGCGCTTAAGGTCCTTATCGGATCCAAAGGACAGCAGCTTTGACATGAATCCCATGTGGTTTTCCTTTTTGGCCATCGCCCACGCCGTGCAGCTGCGGGCGAGTTAAACACAGATGATTGTACTTTAGCCAAACAAGGCGCGGCCTATACGGTCGACCTCGACCGCCACGTAATAACTATGACCAACCTGCCACAATGGGACAGGTTTATTTTGGCAAGTTTTATCTGAGCAAACGCCGTCTCTCTGCCATTTGGTGCCACGGGGACAGGTTAGCTTGCACCAATAAAAAGAAAAGGGCCGCGCACCCAAATGGATGCACGGCCCTCATGCCATGAATGCGAGTGATTCCGCGGCGAGCTATTTACTCAGCAGCCTCGGTGGTCTCGGCCTCGGCAGCGGCCTCCTCGACGGGAGCCTCTGCGGGAGCCTCGGCGGCCTGCTTGGCAGCCTCCTCGGCGAACTTAGCGGCACGCTTAGCCTTCTCGGCAGCCTTAGCCTCAGCGGCGGCCTTGCGAGCGGCCTCGGCCTCAGCAGCCTTGGCGGCCTTGGCAGCCTTGGCCTCCTCAGCCTTCTTGAGCTGGGCGGCAGCGGCGCCACCGAACTTGTCGGCGAAGCGCTGGACGCGTCCACCGGTGTCGACGAACTTCTGCTGGCCGGTGTAGAACGGGTGGCACTCGTTGCAAAGCTCGACCTTCATCTCAGACACGGTAGCGTGCGTCTTGAAGGTGTTGCCGCAGGAGCACGTCACCGTGCACTCGACATACTGGGGATGGATACCCTGCTTCATGGTAGGACTCCTTATTGGTCAGGCGCTGGTTACCGATCAGCGCATAAGGCGTCTTGGTTTCCGACCAAGACAACAAACTCGGCTATGGTACCACGGCGCCGCGCGTCCCACAAAAGGTTCACGGTCTTTTCGGAACGACACGAATCTGACCCATCGAAACACATCTCCACCGTTCCTTCAACTGGGAAAATGCCGTCCCCGGGGCCTGAGAAGGGCCCCGGGGACGTTCGACTGACTGCGGGAACGGCCTTTCCGCTCAATGTGTTCGGCTGAGATCGGAAATCAACCAAACTGAACTAGGTTCAGTTGACATGGTTAAAAACGAGGGGCGACGCTTTTGCGTCACCCCTCGT
>CABPXT010000092.1:0-8232 GCA_902461405.1 uncultured Collinsella sp. | reverse complement strand
ATTTTCCGGTTCGACGAACAGCCGATCGTGTCAAATTTGGTCTAACAGAGCCTATTCGGAAAGGAGCTCGTCAATCTGCGGCTTCGAACGTGCATCGACTCCATACAAAATCGCGGGCGCCAGCGCGTTGCACTCGGTATCGACCGGCACACAGTCGCAACCCAATGCGGAAAGGCCCACGCATCCGATCTGCGCCGCGTTAACCCCCGATCGCATCACCAGCTCGCGCGACAAGCGGCAAAAATCGCCCCACCAAACTGCCTCAGCATCATGCTGGTACCATCCATCACACGGGTTGTCCGTCTCATGTCCACAAGAGGCTTGGCAAACGATGTTGCATCGATCATCGATTAAAACGCCTTTAGAGGCGCTTGTCCCAATATCAATACCCAGATAGAGCGCCATAGGTGCCTACTCCCCTCGCGCCGTACGAGCGGCAGCCATAAAACGAACCACCCGCTCAACATCAACCGGGGCATCCAGCTTTCCGTCGCGCTTTAAGCACGTGCCGACAAACGCGCCATCGTAGTGAGCAAATACGTCAGCCACGGTATTTTCGCGACAACCGGTGCCACATACCACGGGCACTTCGCCAACACGCTCGCGGACCTCGTCGGCAAGCTCGCCCGAAGCGCCACGACCGGCAGCCGAACCGCCGATGACCATCGCATCCGGTAGGCAATTAAAGAGAAGTGAATCGGCAATGTCCGCAGTCGTGCGGTCGTTGAGATAAACCTCCCCCTCGCTCGTGATGAAGTGAAAAAGCTTGAGGTCGTCCAGGCGCAGCGCCGCCTTGCGACGCATGGTGTGAGCGAAATCTCGGTTAATCAGCCCGAGATCACCGGCCCAGGCACCGCAAAAATTGCAGCGCGTGAACTGCGCGTCGACGGCAGCGCACAGCTCGATTGTGGCATCACCATCGTAAATAGCTTCAGCTCCCCAAGGAGTCGACAGATCATGGGATAGAGCCCCGATTACATAGCCCATCGATGCAAGGGTTGAGGGAGAAACATGCTGCTCATAGGGCATCGAGAGCTCATTGGTAATCAAAATGCCATCGACACCGCCCTGCTGCAACGCCTCGAGATCGCGCTTGGCGGCTTCCACGACCTGCGACACGCTTCCGCCCGGGTAATACAGTGGATCGCCCGGCAGAGGACGCAGGTGCAGCATTCCGATAACCGGCTTTTCGGTCTTGAACATCGAGGTTAGAAACGACATAACGTGCTCCTTCTTAGGGTCATTGCAGGGACGTTACTCCCCCAGCACCTCGACGTACACTTTTCGCTTCTGCGGACCGTCAAACTCCGCAAGATAGATGTTCTGGGCACTTCCGCACACGATGTGGCCATCTTGGACGGGAAAGAAGCAACTGTTTCCACAAATCATGCTCTTGATATGCCCACAGGAGTTGTTACCGGTGGCTCCATAGCTCGGCAGGAAGTGTGCATGCGCATAGGGGGCATCGAGTGGGGCGATGCGATCAAGCGTCTCCATAAGATCCGTCTCCACGCAGGGCAGCCCCTCGTTTACCACGATTCCGCAGGTCGTATGCGACAAAATAATCGCCGCCAAGCCATTGGTCACCGAGCTGCGTTCGATGGCAGCGTGCACGTCCTCGGTAATATCGATGAACTGGTCCGGAGCAGTCGATAGATAGCTCAATGTCTCGAGCGTCACCATGTTCACTCATCCCCTTCAAGAAAACGCAGGGCATTACCCCAGTAGAGCCTTTCTCGCGCATCATCGCGCATGGGCACGGTATCGAGCGCCCGCTTGAGTTTGAATGCACGGAAGCGCGGCGTATTGCTGGCGAACATCACTTGGTGCGATAGCGCGCGCTCATACCACAGCGGCCCCATATCGACCGTGAAAAGACGCTGCATCATCTCCTCGGGCGAATCGATGTAAGTGATAGAGGTGTCCGCGTAGCAGTTGGGATACTTGAGCAGCATCGCCACGGTCTCGCGCACCCAGGGCCAGCCAAAATGGGTCAAACTAAAACGCACATTTGGATGCGTTGCGATTGTATGCTCAAATGCAAGCGGGTTACTGCGCGAGAGCTCTGCGCCCGGCTCCCAAGACATACCGGCATGGAAAACCACCGGCTTGTTATAGCGCTCGCACAGTTCGTAAAGCGGTTCGGCCACAGCATCATCGGGGGCAAAACCCTGCTTTGCAGGATGCAGGCAAAGCCCCTTTGCCCCCAACTCGGTAAAGGCGCGCTCCAATTCGTCTGCGGCACCGCTCACCTGCGGGTCTACGCTCGCAAATCCCCACAGACGATCGGGATGTGCGGCAACCAGCATGGCAATCTGGTCATTGGTGCCAAAGTGCCCTCCGCATGCCGTGGTTACATCGAGCGGCATGAGCACGCTCTTCTGCACATCGCAGACGTCCATCTCGACTTGAAGCTCATCCCAATCCATGGGGCCCATATGCCCCATACCAAATTCTCGTGACCAAAAACCGAATCCATCAGGCTCATCACCCGGCGTACAGATCTCGCCGTAGAGCATAGGATGGACCAACATGTCGATAACCATTTCGTACTCCTTTCCAGGCATTTGACCCTAGTACGGCTCAAACGAACCAATCACTCGGGACGACAGCTCAGCGCCCGCCTTCATACACGCCGGAATATCAAGGCCATCGATCACGCCCTTGGTAAACCCGGCGATATACGAGTCGCCGGCACCCACGGTATTAACGACCTTCTCCGCCGGCACGATCCCGCACTCATAGAAGCGCTCACCGTCATAGGCAATGCTTCCCTTCTCGCCAAGCGTGGCAACCGCAACGCGCGGCCCCAATTCCTGCGCGTGACGTACCCAGTCCCGCAGCTCCGGAGTGTCATCTTCAAACGACATAAATGCGTAGTCAACGTAGGGAAAATGATTCTCGCAGGCATATTCGGGATCCTGGCTGAACACCGAGAAGTCCATAACCACCGTCTTGCCCGCATCATGCCACTCGGGCAGGAGGTCCAAACAATTGCCAAACAGGTCGGTATGAATGATGTCATGCTCTAGGATAAACGCCCGGTCATCTTCATTCGGACGATATGTCTCCATTACGCCATCGATTGCCTCGAGATGCACGCGATCGACGCCGTCTTTCAACGCCATGAGCATCACCGAGGTGTCGCCATCCTCCACCCGCAGATGTGAGATATCGAACCCCTCGGCGGCCAGCGCCTCCCTCATCTTGTCTCCGTACTCGTCCTTGCCGACGACCGACACGGCGGATACCGAAACGCCCATTCGTGCAAGATGGATACCCCAGTCAATGCCGTTACCAGTCGGATAGAACACGCCGATGTTTTGATAGACGTCCGCACAGCAAAAACCAGCCGCACACGCTTTAATACCCATGGTCTTCTCCAATGTTCAAAAGGGGACCCACCACATAACGAGCCCCCTTTTCGCGTTTCGCTTATTGTTTTGCATCGGCTGTCCAAGGCCTCATAGCCAGACCGCCGTACGCTTTCTTAAGCTATTCGACGATTGGTGCTCCGTGGCCCCAAGAACCTTCCATGCCGCACACGGTCGAGGCAAACCCGGCAGCAAAATCGAGCGCGCGCTCGATGGCCTCGGCGCCATCCTCACCACGCTTGGCGGAATCGAGATAGCACATCAAAAACGAGGTGAGGAACGAGTCGCCCGCCCCCATGGTGTCCTTCATGTCCGTTACCGGTTTAGCCAGCTGGCGGTAATAACGCTCGCCGTCATAAGCAATGCAGCCCTCGGCGCCCGCCGTAGCCGACACAAAACGCGGACCCAGGCCCTTCACCCATGCCAGACGCTCGCGAATCTCGTCCTCACTCGCGGCATCCGCCGCACTAAAGAAAGCAAAATCGACGTAGGGCGCAATCTGCTCGTAGTACTCGTCGGTGGAGTCGTCCGAAAAGTCAAAAGAGACCGTGACGCCCGCAGCCTTCAACTTGGGCAGCTCGCGCTCGGTGAAGCAATAGTTGCCCGAATGAACCACATCGAACTGCTTCATGTACGAAAGGTCAAAGCGATCGAGAACATAGCGCGCATCGCCACGGATACCGCCCTCGTTTGAGCCGAGGAAGACACGGTCACCGTCAACGACGGTCACGCGAGCCGCTCCGTTCTCGCCAATCATCTGCTCGCACTTGTCAAGCTCGATACCCTCATCCTCGAGGCTTGCAATGACATGCTCGGCAGCGGCGTCATTGCCAAAAATGCCCATGTATGCAGAGCGTGCGGCACCGCATTTCTTGGCATAAACGGCGAAGTTCACCGCATTGCCGCCGGGATACATGGTGTGGATATGCTCGTAGCGATCGACGACGTTGTCGCCAAATCCGAGCGCGTTAACGTTAAATGCCATGGCATTTGCCCCTTCTAGTACTCGACAACACCCATATAGCGACGGAAATCGGGATCGTGATCAAACGCCTTGCCGCGTGCAGCACGCAGCTCGCAGTTCATGGCGTAGAACAGCACCGGGTCCAGATAGGCACGGACGCTCGCCGGCACGGCTTCCATACCGTACTCCTTGGCATCGAGCACCATCAGCGTATCGGTATGCGTCTTAAGGAACGCAAGGGCGCGCTCGTCCATAGCACGGCACTCGCTGGAGCCCATCTGCAGGAAGTAAAAAACGCCATCCTGAGTAGCCTCGAAGGGGCCGTGGAAGTACTCGGCAGAGTGGATGTAGCTGCAGTGCTGCCACTGCATCTCCATAAGAGAGCAGATAGCGAAACCGTAGGTCTGGCTAAAGTTGGGACCGCTGCCCAGAATGTAGAAGAACTCGTGCTCCTGGCAAAGCTTGGCAAAACGATCGCCTAGCTCGGCATTTACCTTCTCACGTGCCGGGGGAAGAATCTTATCCATCTCGGCGATACCGGCATACATATCGGCAAGATCGGCGTAGCCCTCCTGCTGATCGAGCAGCTCGGCCGCAAGCGACAGCGAAATGCCAGCGGGGACCTCGGCCTGCGGCACGCCCTCGCCCCACGGGTAGACCCACGTGGTCCACTTGCCGGAGTCAATCTTGGATCCAGCGTTGTCGGTCTGGGCGATCACCGTAGCGCCGGCAGCAAGGGCAATCTCACAGCCCTTGACGACCTCGGGGGTGTTGCCACTGTGGCTGCAAGCAATGACCAGGGATTTCTCACCCAAGCGGCGCGGGCGCATGATATCAAACTCGCGAGCCGTATAGATATACGAAGTGAAGGTGGTTGCCTCGCGCTGCAGAAGCTCATGAGCCGGGATCAAATCGATCATGGAGCCACCGCAAGCAATCCAGTAGACGCTGTCGAACTTGCCCTTCTCGGCAATTGCCTCTTTGATCAGATCGTGTGCGTTCATATCCAGTTCCTTTCTTGTTTGGTCCGCAATCAATGACGTTGGCTGCGTGGCCGATAGTTGGTTTAGTCAATCAGATATTTCTCGAATGCGGCCATGTTCTTGGCATCTGCCGCCGCCGGGTCATCGTAGTAACGCCCGTCCGTGATTTCCTGGCCCAGCATGCCATCGAAACCATGGGCATTAAGCGTGGCGACGAAGGCGTCCATATCGTGCTTGCCATCGCCCCACACCAGATGGCCATACGGGTCACCGTCGATAAAGTGCATCTCGTGAATTGCCCCATCACCAAAGGCGGCAAACCAGTCCTCGAGCGTCTCGCCCGCAACGCCCATCGCGGTTGTATCAACCATGGGCTGTAAGTACGGGCTCGCGACCTCGTCAATCATGCGCTTCGCATCGGAAACCGTCGTTACAAGGTTGCTCTCCTCGGGACGCAGGCTTTCCATCGTAAGCACCAGACCGTGCTCACCGGCATACTCCGCCAGAATGGACAAGTGCTCGCGGCTGCGCTTCCAGGCTTCCTCGCGGTCCTCGTCCCAGTCGCCCCAGCCCGAGTTGACGGACATACGGTCGCACCCAAGTACCTCGGCAAGCTCAATGCCGTGCTTAAAGTACGCCAGGCTGCGCTGTTCATGCAGCGGTTTGCGTGCGCAGTACTGCCAAGGATAGACAACATTCTCGGGGCACAGAGTACGATACCTAAGCCCACGGTCTGCAGCCTTTTTCGCCAGGACCTCAGCCTCAAAGTAGCCCGTGTGGTCGAGCGTCACATGCGGCTCCGCACACCACAGCTCAATGGACTCAAAGCCCAAACGCTGCTGCACATCAAGGAAGTAATCGAGCGACCACATGATGTAGTGGATATTCATGCCCGCAATCTGTTCGCGGCGCAGCGTCGGTTTGGATTCAGACATCTTATGCCTCCTTATTTCGATCGAACACGATTTGTCCGTCCGACATCGTCATATCAACCGAAAGATCGCGTGCGTCGCGATAATCGAGGTCGAACACATCCCGATCGAGCACGCAGATATCGGCAAGCTTGCCGACCTCAAGCGTACCCAGTTCGTCTTCGCGCATCAGATCGTACGCGCCCCCGGCAGTCCAAGCACGCAAGAGCTCGACAAGCGTCAGCGCGTTGGCCTCATTCACGGGCAGTCCATCGTCGAAGTATCCACCGCACGCGCTGTAGATTGACTCGCCCAGGCTCGGAATCAGCAGTGGCAAATCCGTACCACAGCACACCGTGCATCCGGAATCTTCCATGCCGCGGCGATTCCAACTGTGCAAAAGTCGCGTCTCGCCAATTTGTCGACGCATCATCGACAGGCAATCCTCGCGCCAGTCCAGCGTCAAAATCTGCGGATAGACCTCGCAAATTCCACCTAACTTGCCAAACTCGACAAGATCGGTCGGGTCAGAGTTCTCGAGATCGGTAATCGCATGGCGGCGAAGCAACCGTCCATGCTCGTCTCGAGGCAGCGAGGCATAGAGCGCCACGGTGCGACGAACGGCGCCATCGCCCTGGCAATGCAAGGAATATCGGAAGCCGTCAGCATCAATTGCGCGCAGCTCGTTCTCAATCAGATCCCACTCGGGCTCCTCGACAACCGTCTTGCCGGCAGCTCCCGCATCGGCCGTGTCCTCATAGGGGTCAATCATCTCGGCAAGCCCCGCCCATACGCCGCGATCGGTCATACGGTTGAAGCCAGAAAAACGAACGAACGGTCCCCGGAAGCGCTCTCGTGCCTCGCGAGCATACGACAGATTTGCACCGGCACCCACCGGCTGCGACATCATAGAGACGCGAACCGTCAGCTCACCAGATTCTTCACGGCGAGCCATTTCGTCGGCAAAACCGTAGTAGTCATCAAACGCCATCTCCTTGATGGCGGTAACGCCGCGCTCGTTAAGCATGCTCATGTAGTCCGAATACCCCGCACGTACCTCGGGCAGCGCGAGGAAATCGCTCATCATGCGCCAGATCTTCTCGGCATAGCACGCCTGGGGTGTGAAGCCGTATCGCGCACTGGCGGCAGCATTGAGAACGCAGGTCTCCGCACCCGGTGTAAAGCAGACGACAGGGATATCGCCAAAACAATCGTCAAACACAGCTGCCGTATTTGCGTTCTCGGCATCCGATGCCAACGTTTCGGGCAGGTTGTGGCCAAAAGCCGCCGCGCAATCCGGATGATCTTCTTTCCATGCACGCAAGAGCGACACGGCCTCTTTGGCATCAGCGATGCCGGACAGATCAGACCCCAACGTCCGCAGCGCCCAACCTGTATAGAAGGTATGCACATCGATCAGGCCAGGCATGACGGTGCGGTCGCCCAGGTCAACCACCTCGTCCGCCTGGGTCAAATACGAAGCCACCTCACACTTGGTGCCAACCGCCTCAATTCGATTGTCACGGACCGCTACGAAACCTTCAAACGGCAGGTCCCCCGTACCGGTAAAGACACTCTTAGACGTCAGGACCGTCAAACGATCGGACATTATAATCACCTACGCCGGAAGCATGCCAGAAATGGCAGTAATGACCAAGCCAAACACGACCATGAAGATGAAGAACTTCCAAATGGTCTTCCACCATTGGCCAAACGAAATTTTAGCCACGCCAAGGCCGGCAACCGTCATGCCCGCCACGGGACTGATGGTGTTGATGGTCTGGTTGGCAAACTGGAGCGCGGTAACGGCCGCCTCGGGATTGAGGCCCATGAGCTCGGTCAGGGGGCCCATAACGGGCATGGTGAGTGCCGCCAGGCCAGAACTCGAGGGAACCAGCAAAGAGAGCAGGCCAAGGACGATATACATAAACGTGGTGTAGACGGCGGCGGGTGCACCGGCGAGCGCAGGAGCGGGGGGCCCGGGGGGGGGTTATCGATTT
>CABPXT010000091.1:0-8243 GCA_902461405.1 uncultured Collinsella sp. | reverse complement strand
GCCCGGGCCCCCGCAGGTGCCCACGCCGATGATCTCGAGAATGCGGGCAACGGAGTCGCCAATGGCAGGCGTGGGGGCCAGCGACAGGTCGACGATGCCCTTCTCGACACCCAGGCGATGGGCGGCCTCGCGGCTCATGAGCTCGCCGGCGCGGGTGATCTTAAAGGCGGTCTGCTTAATCTTCTCGGCGACTTCCATCATCGATGCGGAATCGGGCAGCGTCTCCAGGGCTGCGGCCATAACGCCGGGGCCCGAGACGCCTACGTTGATGACGGCGTCGGCCTCGCCACCGCCGTGGACGGCGCCCGCCATAAACGGGGAGTCCTCGACCATGTTGGCAAAGCAGACAAACTTGGAAGCGCCGACGGAATCCTGGTCGGCCGTGAGCTTGGCGGCGTCGATGATGGTCTGCGCGGCCATGAGCACGGCGTCCATGTTGATGCCGGCACGCAGGCTGGCGACGTTGACGCTGGAGCAGACGCGGCTCGTGGTGGCGAGCGCCTGGGGGATGGACTGGATGACGCGTCGATCGGCGTCGCCGATGCCCTTCTGGACGAGTGCGGAGAAGCCGCCCAGGTAATCGATGCCGAGCGTCTCGGCCGCGCGGTCGAGGGCATGCGCGATGGGGGTGAGGTCCTCATCCTTGCAGCATGCGGCGATCTGCGCCACCGGGGTGACGGAAACGCGCTTGTTGACGATGGGGATACCGTACTCGCGCTCGAGGTTCTCGGCGGTCTCGACCAGGTGCTCAGCCGTGTGCGTCACGTGGTCGTAGCTCTTCGTGCACATGCGGTCGAGGTTCTCGTCACCGCAACCCATGAGCGAAACACCCATGGTGATGGTCCTGATGTCGAGGTTCTGTTCCTCAACCATGCCGCGGGTTTCCGCGATTTCTGCAGGCGTGATCGCCATCCTTGCGCTCCTATCTGCCAAAACGAGCATAGTCTTATCTATTCTAACGTGCCGCACGTGCCAAGTGGCGCGTGCGGCACGTTTTAGTGCTCGGTTGTTTCCGTTGTGTTACTGCCCAAAGACCTCTTCGGCGATGCGCGCGCTTTCGGCGGCATCCTTGGCGTAGTAGTCCGCGCCGATCTGCTTGGCGTATTCGGGGGTGAGCACGGCGCCGCCTACGATGATCTTGACGCCCGGAACCTCGGCATGGAGCAGCTTGATGGTCTCCTCCATGGCGACGACGGTGGTGGTCATAAGCGCCGAGAGGCCGACGAGTTTGATATCGCGCTCCTTGACGGTCTTGAGTACCTCCTGCGGATCGACGTCGCGGCCCAGGTCAAAGACGGTGTAGCCGTAGTTGTCGAGCAGCATTTTGACGATGTTCTTGCCGATATCGTGGATGTCGCCCTTGACGGTGGCCACGCAGATCTTGCCCTTGTCGGCAATCTCGCCGGCGGGCATCAGGCGCTTGATGGTGTCGAAGCCCACGCGTGCGGCTTCGGCCGAGGCCATAAGCTGAGGCAAGAAGAACTTGCCCTGGTCAAAGAGGACGCCAACTTCGTCGAGGGCGGGGATAAAGTGATTGTTGATGAGGTCCATGGCGTCGTGGTCTGCCAGCAGACGCTCGGTCTCGGCAGCGATCTCGCCTTTGCGGCCCGAGACGACCATGCGACGAATCGGGTCGTCGTTGCCGTCGGTGCCGGCGGTGCCAGCAGCGGGCGCGGCGTCGGTCGATGCGGTCTGAGCCGCCGCCGGGTTGGCGGCGATCTTATACGGATCGGTCCAGCCGGCATAGCGCTCGATGTATCCGGTCGAGCCCTCGTCCTCAACGCTCAGGACGCGATAGCTGTAGACGGTATCCATAAAACGCTTGGAGCCCGGGTTCATGATGGGGGCGTCCAGACCCGCGCCAAAAGCGGCGGCCAAAAAGACCGAACCCAGCAGCGGGCGAGCGGGCAGGCCAAAGCTGATGTTCGACACGCCGAGCGCGCATTTGACGCCCAGGCGCTCCTTGCACAGGGACATGGCGCGCAGGATCTGCTCGGCCTGGCGTTGATTGGTCGAGGCGGTCATGACCAGGCAGTCGATGAGGATGCGGTCCGGGCCAATGCCGTAGCGGGCGGCCTCGGCCACGATGCGCTCGGCGATGGCGAAGCGGGCCTCGGCGGTATCGGGGATGCCGCCTTCGTCGAGCGTAAGGCCGACGACGTTGGTGCCGTAGTGGGCGACCAGTGGAAAGATCTCATCCATGATCTGCTGTTTGCCATTGACCGAGTTGATGATGGGCTTGCCGGCGTAGCGGCGCACGGCTGCCTCGACGGCTGCGGAGTCGGTGGAGTCGATCTGCAGCGGCAGCAGCGTGGAGCCCTGGAGCTGCTCGGTCGCCTGTTGGATGATCTTGACCTCGTCGATCTCGGGCAGGCCCACGTTGACGTCCAGGATGTCGGCGCCCTGCTCCTGCTGGCTGATGCCCTGGCTCACGACGTAGTCAAGGTCACCGTCGCGCAGGGCTTGCTGCAGGCGCTTTTTGCCGGTGGGATTGATGCGCTCGCCGATGACGGCGATCTTGTGACCGTCACAGGGAAGGTCCACGACCGTCTGGGCGCTCGTGACCGACATGCTGGGCTTGCGGTGGTGCGGGCTGGGCGTGTGGTTATCGATAAGCGTGCGCAAGGCGGCCATGTGCGCCGGCGTGGTGCCGCAGCAGCCGCCCACGACGCTCACGCCGTCCTCAATCATGCCGGCGACGGCCTCGGCGTATTCGGGTGCCTGGATGTCAAAGACGGTATTGCCGTCATCGTCCACGCGGGGCAGTCCCGCATTGGCCTGCACCATAACGGGCTTGTCGGTGACGGTGAGCATGCGAGCGGCGAGTCCTCGGAGCTCGGCCGGGCCCTGGCTGCAGTTGATGCCCAAAACGTCGGCGCCGATGGCATCGAGCGTGATGGCGGCAACCTCGGGACTCGTGCCCAGGAAGGTGCGACCATCTTCCTCAAAGGTCATGGTGGCAAAGACGGGCAGGTCGGAGTTCTCGCGGCAGGCGAGGACTGCCGCCTTGATCTCGGCCAGGTCGGTCATAGTCTCGATAATAAAGAGGTCCACACCCGCGGCGACGCCAGAGCGCACCTCCTCGGCAAAGAGGTCGTAGGCCTCGTCGAAGCTGAGGGTACCCAAGGGGCGAAGCAGCGCGCCGATGGGGCCGATGTCGCCGGCGACGTAGTGGGCACCGGCTGCGCGGGCGCAGGCGACAGCGGCGGCAAAGACATCTGCCACGGTGGCGGTACCGTCGAGCTTGTGGGCGTTGGCGCCAAAGGTGTTGGCGGTGATCACGTCGCAGCCGGCCTCGACGTACTGTCGCTGAATGTCGGTAATGACCTGGGGCTCCTCAAAGTTGAGCAGCTCGGGCAGGGCTCCGGCCTTCATGCCGGCCGCCTGCAGCATGGTGCCCATGCCGCCGTCGAACAGCAGGCGTCCCGTGCCCTCGATGGCGGCGCGCAGACGATCGTCCTTAATGCGCAGATCGTCGATCGTGCGCGTCTTGTACGTGGCACCGTTGCGACGTGCGGCATCAACGGGTGCCGCCCATGCAGTGCCGTCAGAATCATGAGTGATAAGCGGAGTAAACATCGAGGGCTCCTAATGGCTGGAATAGCAGGTGGTGTGGGCGGCGCGGAAGCGGCAGTTCTCGCGCATGCGGCAGATATTGCAGGTGGGGCGGGTCTGGGCGTCGTGGACCTCGCCGTCGAATAGGCCGATCACCGCGGTCACGCTTTTGGTGGGCATGAGCAGGCTGGTGGGTGTGACGGTAAGCCCGATGAGCCGCGTGGCGTTGAGCGCATTGACGATCGAGCGCTGGGCCGAGAGCGGGCAGTCGCCATAGCCGGGACTGAAGCGCCAGTTGCCGGCGAGTCCGTGTGCGGCGGCCGCAGCCTTGACCTGCTGGTCCATCTGCTCGACGGCGGCTTCCACGTAAGCGGAGCACGCGGCGTCGAGCACGGCGCCCTCCAGGGGATGTTGGGCTCCCGTGGTGCGCAGGCGACGCTCGGCGTCCATGCCGAGGGTGCATGCCATGAGCGCGGCAAAGCGGGCGTCCTTAAGATGACGATAGATATCGCGACCTCGCAGCTCAACGTTGGTGCCGACCAAGCGAATGCAAGGCTCACTTTGTTCGTCCACGCCCGTGGCATCGACGGCAAACACGCGGCGCACGCCACGGGGCTCAATGTCCAATTCCAGACGCTCGACCACAAGCTCAATACGTCGTGACAGCTCGGGCTCGATCTGCTGGCCGCCGTAACCCAGATACCGCAGCATCTCGGCACGGTCGACACGGGGATGGTGCGCAGCATCGACACGGTAAAGCGCCGGCGACGCAAGGTCGGCCGGCACTTCGACAGCGGTTGTATCGATGTGCGGTTTTTCCATTACCCCAGGCGCTCCATAATGGTCGCGGCGATCGCAGGACGGTTCATAGTGTACAGGTGCAGGCCGTCGGCGCCGTGCTCCTTGAGGTCGCAAAGCTGGCGGGCGGCATAATCTACACCGGCTGCCTGCAGGCTCTCGGGGTCGTTCTCGTACTTGGCGAGAATCTTGATGACGGGGGAGGGCAGCGACGCGCCGCACATAAAGACCATGCGGCTGATCTGCGACTTGCCCATAAACGGCATGATGCCCGCGGTAATGGGCACGGTGATGCCGGCCTTGTCGGCAAGCTCGCGAAAACGGTAGAAGCACTCGTTATCAAAGAAGAGCTGTGTCACAAAGAAGCTCGCGCCGGCGTTCTGTTTTTGCTTGAGGTGTTCGACCGAGAGGTTGAGATCCTCACAGGCAATGTGGCCCTCGGGGTAGGCTGCGGCGCCCACGCAAAAGCCGGCGTCGACGAGCTCGGGGATGAGGTCGCGGGCGTAGGCGTAGTCGGAGGCGGGCTTGTCGTCCTCGGTCGCGCCGGCAGGGAGATCGCCACGCAGGGCCAGGATGTTTTCAACGCCGGCGGTGCGATACTCGTCGATCTTGGCGGCGATGTCGGCGTGGGTGCGGCCCACGCAGGTGAGGTGTGCCACCGAGGGCGTGTCGAATTCGCTCGAAATCATATGCGCGATGGGGGCGGTGGTGGCACCGTTGCCCGAGCCGCCGGCCGAGCAGGTGACCGAGACAAAGCTCGGCGAAAGCTTGCACAGATTGCCTGCCACTTCGCGAGCCGTGTCGAGGGTCAGCTCGCCCTTGGGCGGGAACATCTCAAACGAAACGGGCGCGGTGCCCTGGGATGCTGCCTGCTTAAAAACCTCGTCGACGCGCATATCGTGCTCCTCTAGATACGTAATAGTGTGATGTGTTGTAAGGATTCTACAGCGCCACTGTGTCACGGTGGAGTTTCACTCGTTATTCGGGGATACCAATCAAAGATGCCTTGCTATCGGCTTTCTCTATAACAGAGCGGCTAATCTAGGCACGGACTATAAAGACTGGTATCTGATGCAAAATACCAGTTAATAGAGCTCCATCCCAAATTGACTACCCTTAAACCATGGGGAGAGGTCTGCAATTTATGCAGTTGATTGGCTGTTGAGGGTGGCAACGCCGCCTCGATAGGGTAACCTCATTGATTGGTTTCGCGACAGCAACATAACGGTAATGTCGCGGAAACACGGCGAGTCTAAGCTATGACTCGTTCGTTAGTAATCAACACCGCTTCTCACGCGGTGCCGATACGAAGGGAGTTCCGTATGGCCGATCTTACTGACCGCTTCGGGACCATGGTGTTCTCTGAGGAAGTCATGAAGGACTACCTCCCCAAGGACATTTGGAAGCGCCTTGCTGCAACCCTCGAGGGCGGCGAGCCGCTCGACCTGGACGTGGCCAACGCCGTTGCCCACGCCATGAAGGTCTGGGCCATCTCCAAGGGCGCGACGCACTACGCGCATTGGTTCCAGCCGCTTTCGGGCATTACTTCCGAGAAGCACGACAGCTTCCTGGAGCCCAACCACGACGGCACCGCCATTACCAAGTTTACGGGCAAGAACCTCATCCAGGGCGAGCCCGATGCCTCGAGCTTCCCCAACGGCGGCCTGCGCGCCACCTTCGAGGCCCGTGGCTACACCGCTTGGGATCCCACTAGCCCCGCCTTTATCAAGGACGACGTCCTGTGCATCCCCACGGCTTTCTGCTCCTACACGGGCGAGGCCCTGGACAAGAAGACCCCGCTGCTGCGCTCCATGACCGCGCTCTCGCGTGAGTCCAAGCGCGTTTTGGCGCTGTTTGGCAAGACCCCCAAGAAGGTCGTTCCTTCCGTGGGCGATGAGCAGGAGTACTTCCTGATCAAGAAGGACGCCTATCGCAAACGCAAGGACCTGGTCATCACCGGCCGCACCCTCTTTGGCGCTGCTCCCTGCAAGGGTCAGGAGCTCGAGGAGCACTACTTTGGCGCTATCCGCCCCACCGTCTCGGCCTATATGAAGGATCTGGACGATGAGCTGTGGGCGCTTGGCATTCCCGCCAAGACCAAGCACAACGAGGTCGCTCCCTGCCAGCATGAGCTCGCCCCCGTCTATGGCGAGGTCAACGAGGCCATCGACCAGAATCTGGTCATGATGGAGAAGATGAAGCTCATCGCCTCCCGCCACGACTTGGTCTGCCTGCTGCATGAGAAGCCCTTTGAGGGCATCAACGGTTCGGGCAAGCACAACAACTGGTCGCTTGGCACCGAGTCCGAGAATCTGCTCGATCCGGGCGACACCCCGCTCGACAACCTGCAGTTCATTGTCTTCCTCACCGCGGTGATCGAGGCCGTCGATAACTATCAGGAGCTCCTGCGTGCCTCTGTTGCCTCGGCCGGCAACGATCATCGTCTGGGCGCCAATGAGGCTCCTCCGGCGATTATGTCCATCTTCCTGGGCGACCAGCTTACCGAGGTCGTCGAGAAGATCATCGATGGTAAGGCTTCCGTCCATGCCACGCGCGGCGTGCTCGACTTGGGCGCCGATACCCTGCCCAAACTGATGCAGGACAACACCGACCGCAACCGCACCTCCCCGTTTGCCTTCACCGGCAACAAGTTCGAGTTCCGTGCCTGCGGCTCCGAGCAGAACGTCTCCGACTCCAACCTGGTGCTCGATGCCGCCGTGGCCAAGTCGCTCAAGTCCTTCGCCGACGCGCTTGAGGGTACGCCCGAGGATGAGTTCCAGGACGCCGCGCTCGAGTACTGCAAGAAGGTCCTGACCGACCACCAGCGCATCCTCTTCTCCGGCGATGGCTACTCCGACGAGTGGCCCGTCGAGGCCGAGAAGCGCGGCCTTGCCAACAACAAGACCACGGCCGACGCCCTGCCCGCCTTTGTTTCCGATAAGGCCATCGCGCTCTTTGAGGAGACGGGTGTCCTGACCAAGGCCGAGGCTCAGTGCCGCTACGACTGCAAGCTCGAGAAGTACAACAAGCTCATGAACATCGAGGCTACCACGATGGTTCGCGAGGCGCGTCGTACCTATCGCCCGGTCATTACCGCCTATGCCACCAAGGTCGCTAAGGGCCTTGAGACTATTCGTGCCGCCGGTGCTGAGGCCGCCATGCAGTGCGAGCAGAACACGCTCAACAAGCTCTGCAACGGTATCACCACCATCAACGACTCCATCAAGGCGCTCGACGCCGTGCATCAGAAGGCCGAAGCCCTCGATGGGCAGGAGCAGGCCAATGTGTATGCACACGAGGTCGTTCCCGCTATGGATACGCTGCGCGCCGCCGTGGACGCCATGGAAGAGATCGTGGCAGCCGACTACTGGCCGGTCCCGACCTACGACGACATCCTGTTCTACGTGTAGAGCGTAACTGACATATCGTCACGGTATTGAGCCGGGGTCCGCATCATGCGGGCCCCGGTTTTTGTTTGCGAAGGGCGCTTTGAAGCCCGTTTTGCCGCCGATATGCCTAGGTATAAAGGGCTATGGGCAAAAAACGTCAAATATGAGTACTGTCACAAGTCCTGTAACATTATTTATTTGCAAAATATGTAGTGTTACGCAACATATGTCCAAGTACTTAGCCGATAAACGTCTGCAATTTTTCTGCCGTAGGACGCCCGACGGCTAAATCGCCTTCTGAAGGCATGAAATCGCTGTAACTAAAATGGTAACAGTACTCATATTTGCCATTTTTTGACCACAGGCCTTGCGATGATGCCGGGATTCGCACCCTGTCGGGTTCGAATCCCGGCATATCGGTAGCAAAAAGCCCGCTACCGAATTGGTAACGGGCTTCACATTTCAAATGGTGCCCCCAGCGGGATGTCCGCGTGCGGCTGG
>CABPXT010000090.1:0-8338 GCA_902461405.1 uncultured Collinsella sp. | reverse complement strand
TGCAGCGTCGAGTCGTTACGGCGTTTGGTAAAACGCCGTAACTATTAAAGCTGGCGTAAGCCTTCCTCGAGTCCGGTCTTGCTGTCGGTCTTCTCGTCGCGCATCTTGATGACGCGGGCGGGGACACCGGCCACGACGGCACCAGCGGGGACGTCCTCGACGCACACGGCGCCGGCGGCAACGACAGCGCCCTTGCCTACGTGCACGCCTTCCAGGACCACGGCGTTGGCGCCGATCATGACATCGTCCTCGATGATGACGGGCGTGGCGCTTGCGGGTTCAACGACGCCTGCCAACACGGTTCCAGCGCCGATGTGGCAGTTCTTGCCCACTGTGGCGCGGCCGCCCAGCACGGCGCCCATGTCGATCATGGAGCCCTCACCGATAACGGAGCCGATATTGATGATGGCACCCATCATGATGACGGCGCGGTCGCCGATCTCGACGCGGTCGCGGATGATCGCGCCCGGCTCGATGCGGGCGTTGATGCCCTTGAGGTCGAGCATGGGCACGGCGGAGTTGCGGCAGTCGTTCTCCACATCGTAGTAATCGATGGAATCGGCATTGGCATCAAGGATGGCTTTGAGCTCGTCCCAGTCGCCAAAGACAGTCTTGCCACGACGACCGCCGTAGACGTGTGCGTCGCCCCAGGCAACCTTCATGCCCGGCTTTTCGCGCACGTACAGTTTGACGGGCGTTTTTTTGGGCGCGGTGGCGATGTAGTTGATAATCTCCTGTGCATCCATATCGGCTGCATTGCTCATTTGCTGTCTCTCCTTTGGGTGGATCCGGTTGATACCTGGTTAGGCAAACATGACCTGGTCGAACGTATAGAAGCCGTGCTCGCGGGTGACGAGCTTCTGCGCGGCTGCCAGGGCGCCGTTGACGAAGATCTGACGGCTCGTGGCGCGATGCGTGAGCGTGACTTCCTCGTCCTGGCCAAAGAAACTCACTTCGTGCACGCCGGCGACAGTGCCACCGCGCAGCGAGTGCATGCCGATCTCCTTGGGGTCGCGCGCTCCGCACATGCCCTCGCGGCCATAGACGGGGTGGTAGCCCGCCTCGGGCTCGGCTTCGACGACGGCATCGAGCAGCAACTTGGCAGTGCCGCTGGGGGCGTCGACCTTTTGGTTATGGTGCGTCTCGACGATTTCGCAGTCAAAGCCGGGCAGCTCGCGTGTGGCCTGTGCTACCAGATGACGCAGGGCTGCGATACCGATGGAGTAATTGCCGGAGTGCATGACGCGGGCGTTCTGACCCAGCTCGCGCAGGCGATCCATCTGATCGGGTGTGTAGCCCGTGGTGCCCGAGACCAACGCGGCACCCGTGCGCTCGACATAGGCGACGACGGCGTCGAAGGTCACGACGTTCGAGAAGTCGATGATGACGTCGGCTGCCGGGGCGTTTTCAAGCTCGGACAAGTCGAAACCGATCTGGGCTACGATGTCGAAAACGGGCTGACCGGCGGCGTCGACAACGCCCTCGGCGGTGGTGCGGATGAGCGAGCCCATACGGCCCGTTCCCATAATGACGGTCTTAATCAAGCAGACCAGCTCCCTTCAGAGCGTCGGTAAGTGCAGCGCGTGTGTCGTTGGCCATGGGGCACAGCGGCATGCGGTAGTTTGCCTCGATCATACCCATCTGAGCGAGCGCTTCCTTGACGGGGATGGGGTTGACCTCGCTAAAGAGGGCGTTGATGAACGGCTGACCGGCAATCTGGATATCGCGGGCGCGCTCCACGTCACCGTCCAGATAGGCGCGGCACATGTCGTGCACGAGCTGCGGCTGGACATCGGCCCACACGCTGATGGTGCCCGAGGCACCCAGGCTCATGAGCGGCACGGTGAGGGCGTCCTCGCCCGAGTACATGCGGAAGTCGTCGGACAGCAGGTGGGCGATCTTGGCCGCGTAGGCGACGTTGCCCGAGGCTTCCTTAATACCCATGATGTTGGGGTGCGCGGCCAAGCGCTCTACGTTGCGCTCGCTGATGCCGCAGCCGCAGCGGCCGGGGATGTTGTACAGGATGCAGGGGATATCTACGGCATCGGCAACGGTCTTAAAGTGCTGGTAGATGCCCTCTTCGTTGGACTTGTTGTAGTAGGGGGTAATGAGCAGCAGGCCGTCGGCGCCCAGGCCTTGGTAAGTGAGCGACTTGGTGAGCATGGTTTGCGTGGAGTTGGAGCCCGAGCCGGCGATGACGGGGACGCGTCCTGCAACATGCTTGACCACGGCGGCGACAACGGAGTTGTCCTCGTCATCGGTCATTGTGGCGCTCTCGCCGGTGGTGCCCAGGGTGAGGATGGCGTCGGTGCCGTTTTGCAGGTGGAAATCGATAAGGCGCTCGAGTGCGTCAAAGTCGACGCTGCCGTCCTTTTTAAACGGCGTAACAAGGGCGACGATTGAGCCCTCGAGGTTGCGGATGTCCATGTTCTTCTCCTTCGCTTCCGCGATCTGGATGCGTTTGTTCCATTGGGCGGCGACTGCCAGGCGCTCGTCCTGGGCGCGACGGCGGGCGCTTTCGGCGCGCGACTTGGCCAGCAGCTCACGACCGCACGGCAGCACGTCGAGCGTGGCAAAGTAATCACCCGGGCGCTCGGCGCGGCGGATAAGGTCGGCCGAGCCGTCGGGGCGCAGCAGCACCTCGGCGGAGCGCAGACGGCCGTTGTAGTTGTAGCCCATGGAGTAACCATGCGCGCCGGTATCGTGGATCACGAGCAAGTCGCCCATGTCGATCCGCGGTAGCTCGCGGTCGATGGCGAACTTGTCGTTGTTCTCGCACAGATTGCCCGTAATGTCGTACGTGTTTGTGGCAGGCGCCGCGGTCTTGTCGGAGCCACCCGGCTGGCCCATCACCGTAATGTGGTGGTAGGCGCCATACATGGCAGGGCGGACCAGATCGACGGCACTGGCGTCGACACCGATATAGTCCTTGTAGATCTGCTTCTCGTGGATGGCCTTGGTGACCAGGCAGCCGTAGGGGCCCATCATAAAGCGGCCCATCTCGGTGCAGATGGCCACATCGCCCATGCCGGCGGGAACCAGGATCTCGTCGTATGCCGCGTGCACCCCCTCGCCGATGGCGTGAATGTCGTTGGCCTGCTGCTCGGGCAGATAAGGGATGCCGACGCCGCCAGACAGATTGATGAAGGCGACGTGTGCGCCGGTCTCGCGCTCCAGGCGCACGGCAAGCTCAAAGAGGATGCGCGCAAGCTTGGGGTAGTAGTCGTTGGTGACGGTGTTGCTGGCAAGGAAGGCGTGGATACCAAAGTCCTCGGCGCCCTTGGCCTTGAGCATGCGGAAGGCCTCGAAGAGCTGCTCGGTGGTCATACCGTATTTGGAGTCGCCGGGGTTATCCATGATGCCGTTGGAGAGCTGGAACAGGCCGCCCGGATTAAAGCGGCAGCTGACCGTCTTGGGGATGGGCCCTGCGACGCGCTCAAAGAACTCGATGTGGCTGATGTCGTCAAAGTTGACGATGGCACCCAGCTTGTCGGCGAGCTCAAAGTCCGCCGCCGGTGTGTCGTTAGACGAGAACATGATGTCGTGTCCGGTGATGCCCAGCGAGCGGGCGATCATGAGCTCGGTATAGCTCGAGCAATCGCAGCCGCAGCCGTATTCGTTGAGAATGGAGATGAGCGCCGGGTTGGGGTTGGCCTTGACGGCAAAGTATTCCTTAAAGCCCGGGTTCCATGCAAAGGCGTCGCGCACTTCTTGCATGTTGCGGCGGATGCCCGCCTCATCGTATAGATGAAACGGCGTGGGGAACTGCTCGACGATATGCTCGAGTGTCTCCTTGTCCACAAACGGCTGCTTGGCCGCATACGCCTCGTTGGGGGTCAATGCCATGTCCCGTAAACCTCGCTATCCAGACGGCGCCATCTGCGCATCGAATCCGCATAGCGTGGACCCAATGTCCGGATAGCGCTCCCGCATTGCTGCAGACAGTCCTGCGGGTGTTTCCCGCAGGCCCACCAGGTTGTTCGTGCCCGAAAAACCCAGTTCGGCGGGTTTCGCCTCCCCGCGGGGTCAAAGCCTGCCGGCTCGCCCGCGGCTCTTCGTGCCCGCGCCTCTATCAAGTGGTAACGACCCTACCACGTTGCACTTTACTAAACAAGAGTATTCGTATATAACGTTTAAAAAATGCAGGGATATGCTGGAAACATGTGTGCCACAATCCTGTATCACAATAAGTTGCAACAGGTGTGTCTCACGAAAGGATCCCCTATGACCGAGCTCCAAGAACTCCGTCGCTATCGCCGCGATCTTCATCGCATTCCGGAGCTCGACTTCGATCTTCCGAAGACCATCGCCTATATCGAGGGTGTGCTCGCTCCGCTCGCCTGCGAGGTGACCCATCCGTGCCCCAGCTGCGTCTGTGCTTTCTTCGATGCCGGCACGGGCGCCGCGCATGCCACGGCGATTCGCGCCGATATGGATGCGCTGCCCATTGCCGAGGCAACGGGGGCAGTGTTCGCTTCGACCTATCCCGGCAAGATGCATGCTTGCGGCCACGATGGACACATGGCCATGGCGCTTGCGGCGGCAACCTTTGTCGACCGTACGATCCGTGAGCAGCCGGGCGCCATTAAGCGCAATGTGCTCTTTGTGTTTCAGCCGGCCGAGGAGACGACTGGTGGTGCCAAGACGGTGTGCGAGAGCGGCGTGTTCGAGCGCTACGGGGCGGATCGCATCTTCGGCTTCCACGTATGGCCCGATTTGCCCGCCGGCACGTTGGCGAGCTGTTCCGGTCCGCTGCTGGCGCGTTCGAGTGAGATGCACATTCATATTCACGGGACGAGCATCCATATCGCTAAGACCTATGGCGTTCCGGTCGAGGAGTCGCACGATGCGGCGCTGGCGGCTGCCAAGTTCTTGGTTTCCGAGCGCGAACTCATGGACGAGTTGGGTGCCGACGAGCCCTGCATTGGTAAGTTCGGCCTGTTGCAGGCCGGCACCGTCTGCAATGCGGTAGCGGGGGAGGCCCATGTCGCCGGTAGCTTGCGTGTGTTTACGGACGCCATGTTCGACCGTGCGCGCGAGGGTGTGCGCCGTGCGCTCGACGAGGCGTGCACCGCAACGGGCTGCACGTACGATCTCAATTTTGCCGAGGGCTATCCGCCAGTCGATAACGACCCCGAGCTGTTCGCCCACATTGCGCCCGCCTTGTCCGAGCTGCAACTTGTGGACGAGCCGCTGCTAATCGCCGAGGATTTCGCGTTCTATCAGCGCCATCTGCCGGGCGTGTTTTTCTTGCTGGGCACGGGCGTGCCAGAGGGACAAGAAAACCCGAGTGATTCGGATGGCTGCCCCGCCTATGCAACAAGCGCCCTGCATACCGATAGCATGCTCTTTGACGAGGAAATCCTACTCAAGGGCCTCGATGTCTACAAACGATTGCTTGGCTTGGAGTGACGATGGAACGACGCCGACAGTCTGCCGTATATAGCCCGGGTGGATGCGGGTGTGGCTTGCTGCTACTTCCGGTCATTGCTGTGAGCATTGGCGTGATGTTTGTGCTTGCTGGGCTGGCTGCGGCGGCACTCGTACTGTTTATCACTGCCATCGGCGTGACGATTTGGCTCTGCCGCAATCGCGGGCAACGCCGTGCCGACGGTAAAACCAATGTCGGCTGGGTCGTATTCCTGATCATTGCGTACTCGCTGAGTGTCAGCTACCTGGTGTTCTTTGCCCTGTTGATGATCAGTGCCTTTACCGGGAAATCCGTCACGGTGGGTTGATGCACTGCCAGCAGACGGTCACGCAAAGTGCGTTTGCTCGGCGTCTGGATAGCTGCATTGGCCGTTTACCGCAACCTTAGCTCTCAGCTAATGAATTCAAATTCAATCCTTCCTACGATGTGCTGTGTGCCGGCACGGTAGCCGGATCGTAGGAAGGATGAATAATGGCAAAAGAGGGAAAGAAGCCGATCGGCAAGATTGTCCTAGGCGTCATCGTGGTGCTGGTTATCGTCGGTGCCGTGGGCTCTATGGGTGGCAATTCAACCGATTCGTCTGCGAGCGATTCGGCAAAACCTGCCGAGACGACACAGCAGGCTGAGGAGCAAAAAGAACCGCAAGAACCGTATACCATTGCTGACGAGGCTGAAGACACCTCCAATCAGTTTGCCTATAAGATCACGGGCACGCTGACCAATAACACGGACAAGGAAAAGAGCTACATTCAGATTGAGTATGTTCTGTATGATGCCGATGGCAACCAGGTTGGAACGGCTCTTGCAAACACCAATCATCTGAAGGCGGGCGGCTCCTGGAAGTTCGAGGCGCTGGGTACGGTGTCTCCCGACCAGGTTGCTAGCTGGGAGCGTTCGGACGTAAGCGGTTTCTAGCATGTTGCATGCACTGGGGGAGGTGAAGTCGTATGCCCGATAAAAAGCTGACCGAGGAGTTGCTCAATGAGCTTCTCGATGCGCCGAACATCGATGGCTATATCAGGGAGCACGACTTTGCCGCCCCGTCGCTTTCGGACTACCTGAAGCAGCTGCTGCAGGAAAAGGGCTTGGAGCGCTCCCGCGTGGTTCGTATGGCCGATCTCAATGAGACCTTTGGCTATCAGATCTTTACCGGCGCGCGTCACCCGAGTCGCAATAAGGTGCTGCAGATTGCCTTTGCGATGGCGCTGACGCTCAAAGAGGCCAACCGTGCACTGACGGCTGCCGGGGTAAGCGTCCTTAACTGCAAGGATCGCCGTGATGCGATTATCATCTTTTGCATCGATCGCGGGTGTAGCCTCCAAAAGGTCAACGAGGAGCTGTATCGCTTTGGCGAGGAGACGGTGAGTTAGCGGCTGATATCTGAGCCGGCGGAGCTGCCGAACAACGATGCAAACGAACGGGGCGCGGATGCCATGGGGTGTCTGCGCCCTGCGCTATGATGGAGGCTATGGATACTCAGACCCCAACATATTCCGATGACGAGCTGACCGCAGCGCTTGCCGAGCACCTGGCGTCGCTCGATCGCGACGACAGCTATCGCGTGGAGCGTGTACTTAAGCGCTCGTCCGTTGAAACAACCGAGCTCGTGTACTTTGAAGGAACCGGCGGTGGTTCGCTCGGCCCCTTTGTCCGTAAACGCATCGATGCTTCGGCTCAAATCGGCGGGGCATACGAGCGTCTGTTTGCCGCCCAGCGGGCAGGCAGGCGTTTTGAGCACCTGCCCAGAATCGTCGATTGTCATCGTGTGGGCGACGAGCTCAACGTGGTTATGGAATACATCGAAGGGGAGACGCTCAGGGCGCTGGTGGACCGTCTGGGAGCCACCCCCGATTATGCGCGTGAATTGTATCCTGCCCTATGCGATGCCGTGGGCGAGCTCCACGCCGGTTTTGCAATGGCGGGGGAGACGTCGGCGCCGGTGATCCATCGCGACCTCAAGCCGTCGAATATCATCGTGACGGGTGCCAACTATACGTCTGATGACGGCCTGACGTTTTCGTCGCTGGTGATTATCGACTTGGGGATCGCGCGCGTGTGGCGCGATGGCGCCGATGCAGACACCGTCAAGTTCGGCACGCGACCCTATGCGCCACCCGAGCAGTATGGGTTTGGGCAGACGAGTGTACGCAGCGACGTCTACGCACTTGGCGCCCTGTTGTTCTTCTGCTTGACGGGAGTCGACCCTAAACCAGGGCTCGACATGCGCGAGCAATGCGAGGCGCGTGGCATTCCCACTCCACTTGCCGATGCCGTCTGCATGTCGATGGCGCTCGACCCGGCCAAGCGTTTTGCGAGTGCGGAAGCGTTGGGACGGGCGACGCGCTCGGCATACGATCTGAGCCGCCCCGTGCGGCCTTCTACACCTGCGCCTGTCCGTACTCCGGCCTCGGAGACGGTGTTGACGCTCCAAGGGCTCCAGAACCCCGCAGGGCTTCCTAGGCCTGCCGCCTCCGCTGCATGCGGTCTGCTCTCTCGCGTTCCGGAGTCTCTGGGGCGCATTTGGAATACGCTTGTCTGCTTCTCGCTACTTGTGCTCTTTGCCGGAAGTCACTTTGCCGTCTTTCACCCCACGGGAGCAAACCAAAGCTACCCGACGTGGCTTCTCATAATCGAGTATTTTTTCTTTGTCGATGGCCTTATGGTGCTTATGCATTTTGCGCTACTCGATAAGCGCCGTCTTCGTCGGCGATTCGCGCTGTTCGACAGCTATCGCGGCAAGAAACTCGCGAAACTCTGGCTCAAGGCATTGGGTGTGCTGCTCCTATGCATGATCGTCATAGTCGCGGTTGCCAATGCGACCGGCGTCGTCGATACTTCCGCTACCTAAAAGAAAGGCTCTGTTAGACCAAATTTGACACGATCGGCTGTTCGTCGAACCGGAAAATA
>CABPXT010000089.1:0-8343 GCA_902461405.1 uncultured Collinsella sp. | reverse complement strand
GGGTACCGCCTCGCGGTGACATCGTTTTTATGTCAACCTTGGTCTAACAGAGCCATTTTTTATGATTGGCTTTCCGACCGAAACTAAAGAAGAGGCTCTGAACACCTTAGCTTATACAGAGAATGTTTTGAATTATTCAAAACAGGTATGTGGTGTTCCATATTCCACGAGAGGATTTACGAATTTTGGTCTCGTTATGGGGTCGGATGTTTGGAATCATCCCGATAAGTATGGTGTCTCTGTAATGCCGAAGTCCCAATATGAGGATTTGCGCCTCGAAGTGGATTATGTTTCAGGCACTGGTTTAACTTTAAATGAAGCAAAATCCTTATCTGATGAGCATCATATTGATTTTTATATGCAAGAGGTCATAAACGGTAGCGACACAATTGACTTGCCCCAGCGGCTTCATATTTCAGAGGTGACCTGGATCCTAGATTCTATTCACGCTGTCAGGTATAAGGGACATTTGACCAAAGTAAAGCGACGGCTAACTAGTCTAAATCCAGCTGATCGAATCTGGCTGGATTCCAAGACCTCTGTCGTGCTCGTTGAGCCATTTGCCTACTTCTATAATTCTGAATACCATCATGTCTATGCTGTTTCCCAGTTGGTATACCTTAAGTTGGCCCGTTTATTGGAGGCCGATTGTAGCATTTCTCTTATTCTTGATCAGGGCGACCTCGAGCTGACAAGGGCGATAGAAGAACTGTTGCATTATGGATTGCTGAATACAAATATCGATGCCGATTATGTAATGCACGATAACGGTTTTCAATTGGTTAAAAGTTCGTTTGTTAAAGAAGTCGGACGCTCAAAAGAGGGGTTAAGAGTACTGCTGAGTTGTGCCACCCATAGAATGTGTGCGGTTAATGATTTTTCGTTCGCTTTGCTTTCGTTGTTTGAAAAGCCGATTACTAAGAACGAGGTGCGCGACATTTTGAAAAAAGAGGGACTATCGACAAACGAGGAGCAATTAAACAAGTTGGTTGATAATTGCATGAAAGCAGATATACTACAATTGATTAGATAGAGGAGGTTTCTGCATGGACGTTATTAACAAAGATCTCTTGGAGCAACTGAAAGAGTCTCAGGAAGAGGGCGTCGTGGTAGAAGTGTTCGACTTTGAGGACTACATGGATAAATTCTGCCATTAGTTTCGGAATTAACTTGCCTCGCTTAAAGGAGAAGTCGATTATCGATTTCTCCTTTTTTAATTAAAGATATTTTTGGAATACATGCTCTTAGCACAGGTTGGCGTCTCAGTAAACTGAGAGGTTGCTTTGGCTAGTTAGAGATATGTGAACGTCCGTTAGACTGAATCTCAGGGTAGAAGGGGCCTCCAGTGTCCAGATCAACAAGGCAATGCTGCGTTTCGGCTAATAAGAACGATGGCTTTTTGCGTGTGGCGGCGGCGTCGCCGCAGATTCGCGTGGCCGATGTTGAGGGCAATGCCGAGGTTGCGCTGGCGGCTGTTCGCGAGGCTACCGAGTGCGGCGTTCGTGCGCTCGTGCTGCCCGAGCTTAACCTGACTGGTTATACCGCGGCTGATCTGTTCCATAACCGCACGCTGCTGCACGCCTGCGAGGCGGCGCTGGTGCGCATCCTCGATGAAACGCGTGAGTTGCCGATCGTCTTTACTGTTGGCTTGCCCGTTGCGGTGACCGAAAACATCTACAATTGCGCGGCCGTGTGCTGCGCGGGCGAGCTTTTGGGCCTTACGGCCAAAAAGTATCTGCCCAACTACGGTGAGTTCTACGAGCGCCGCTGGTTTGCTCCGGCGCCCGCCGATCCCGTGTGGGTTGAATTTGCCGGTCAAGGTCCGGTGCCGCTTGGCTCGGGACTTGTCTACCGCTGTTGTGATGAGGGTGCCGAGGACCTAGTGCTGGGCGTCGAGGTCTGTGAGGACCTGTGGGTGCCGGCGCCCCCTTCGACCGAGATGGCGCTTGCCGGTGCCACGGTGATCCTCAACCCGTCAGCCTCGGACGAGATCATCGGCAAGGCAGATTACCGTCGCAGCCTCATCTCCAACCAGAGCGCACGCCTGTACTGCGCCTATGCCTACGCAGACGCGAGCGAGGGCGAGTCCACGACCGACATGGTCTTTGCGGGCGAGAACCTTATCTACGAAAACGGCTCCAAGCTTGCCGCGACCAGGCTTCTCACCTGTGACATGGCCATCGCCGACGTCGATCTTGACCGTCTGGTAGCCGAGCGCCGTCGCTCGACGACGTGGACACGCGCCGACGATGCGCCGGAGGCCACGACTGTTGAGTTTTCGTTTGAGGGCGTGTTGGCCGAAGAACCCGTCCTGCGCGATGCCTGCGATATCGACCGCGTTTTCCCGCGTGCACCTTTTGTGCCGGCCGACCATGGCGACCTGGCCGAGCGTTGTGAGACCATCCTTGACCTGCAGACCGCCGGCCTCAGGACCCGCCTTGCCCATACGGGCACCAAGGCTGCAGTCATCGGTCTTTCGGGCGGCCTGGATTCCACGCTGGCACTGCTCGTGACGGTGCGTGCCTTCGATGCACTGGGGCTGCCGCGCACGGGTATCACGGCGGTCTCCATGCCCGGCTTTGGCACGACGCATCGCACTAAGTCCAATGCCGAGTCGCTCGCGCGCGACCTGGGCGTGAGCTTCCGCGAGGTTTCGATTCACGCGGCCGTGGAGCAGCACTTCAAGGACATTGAGCACGATCCGTCCGTGCAGGACGTGACCTACGAGAACAGCCAGGCCCGCGAGCGCACGCAGATTCTGATGGATCTGGCCAACCAGGCTGGCGGCTTTGTCATCGGCACCGGCGACCTGTCGGAGCTGGCGCTCGGCTGGGCTACGTACAATGGCGACCATATGAGCATGTACGCCGTCAACGCGAGCGTGCCCAAGACGCTCGTGCGTCATCTGGTTCGCTATGCGACCGATGTCTTTGGCGGGCGTATTGCCGAGGTCTTGCTCGACATCCTCGATACGCCGGTGTCCCCTGAGCTTCTGCCGCCGACGGGCGATGGCGAGATTGCCCAGAAGACCGAGGATTTGGTGGGCCCGTACGAGCTGCACGACTACTTCCTCTACTACCTGCTGCGTTTTGGCTTTGAGCCGGGCAAGATCTACCGCATGGCGCTCAAGAGCTTTGAGGGCGTCTACGACGCCAAGACCGTCCGCACGTGGCTGCGTACGTTCTACCGTCGCTTCTTTGCTCAGCAGTTTAAGCGCAGCTGCCTGCCCGATGGTCCCAAGGTGGGCTCGGTGACGCTTAGCCCGCGCGGCGATTGGCGCATGCCGAGCGACGCCAGCTCGCGTCTGTGGCTCGCACAGATCGACGCGCTCAATCCCATTGACTAAGGTTGGCTAAATTGAACCAATATAGGGGTTGCAAGCGGTACACTTTTGCAATCTGATGGCCCGTATCGCGCGGCGCTCTTGTCGGAGCGCCGCGTTTTTTATATCGAAAGGTGGCACCATGCAGGCATCGCAGCGTCTCGGTCGCTTTGGCGCGGAGGTATTTGCCTCGCTCAACAACAAGCTTCTCGCGCTGAAGGCTCAGGGCAAGACCATTTACAACATGAGCGTGGGAACGCCCGATTTTAAGCCGTACGACCACGTGGTCGAGGCGCTCACGAAGGCGGCCCAGGACCCCGAGATGTGGAAGTACGCCCTGCGCGACCTGCCCGAGCTTAAGCAGGCCGTATGTGATTACTACGAGCGCCGCTTTGGCGTTTCGGGCATTACGCCGTCCATGGTGCAGTCGTGCAACGGTACGCAGGAGGGCGTGGGCCATTTGGGCCTGGCCCTGCTCGATCCGGGTGACACCATTTTGGTTCCCGATCCGTGCTACCCGGTCTTTGAGGCGGGCGCCAAGATCGCCGATGCCAAGCTCGAGTACTATCCGTTGGTCGCCGAGCATAATTACCTGCCCTATGTGGCGGGTATCGATCCCCAGGTGGCCGATCGTGCCAAGTATATGATCGTGTCGCTGCCCGCAAACCCGGTCGGCTCGGTGGGCACGCCCGAGGTCTACGAGGAGATCATCGCTTTCGCCCGCGAGCACGACCTGCTCATCGTCCATGACAACGCGTATTCCGATATCGTGTTTGACGGCGAGCCGGGCGGAAGCTTTTTGCAGTATCCCGGCGCGCTCGAGGTGGGCGTGGAGTTCTTCTCGCTTTCCAAGTCGTTTAACGTCACCGGTGCTCGCATCGGCTTTTTGGTCGGTCGCGAGGACGTTGTCCAGGCCTTTGCCAAGCTGCGCAGCCAGATCGACTTTGGCATGTTCTTCCCGGTCCAGAAGGCTGCTATCGCCTGCCTGAACGGTCCGCGCGATGAGGTCGAGGCGCAGCGTCTGAAGTACCAGGAGCGCCGCGATGCCCTGTGCGACGGTCTTGAGGGCCTGGGCTGGGAGCGTCCCAACGCGCATGGCTCTATGTTTGTGTGGGCCAAGCTTCCCGGTGGTCGCACCGATTCCATGGCGTTTTGCGAGGAGCTCATGGAGAAGGCCGGCGTTGTGGTGACGCCGGGCGCGAGCTTTGGTCCTTCGGGCGAGGGGCACGTGCGCATGGCGCTGGTCCTGCCGCCCGATCAGATCGCTCTTGCCGTCGAGGCCATTCGCGAGGCAGGTCTGTATTAGAAAATTGTTTTGGCTCGTCAATAGCTCGAAACCGATTTCGTGCAGTTATTTTACGAATTCTGCAAATAATTTCGGCAAACGGTCGATATTTGGCTGCGAATAGGAGCATAATCAAAGTCCCGATTGGATGTATTGGGGTTACGGCAAGCCGCTCGGGTCGTTCCCGGGCGGCTTGTTTGTGGAGAGAGATGGGAGTTTCTAATGGTTAACGAGAAGAAGGTCGCTATTGTCGGCTGCGGTTTCGTCGGTTCGTCGTCGGCGTTCGCGTTGATGCAGAGTGGTCTGTTCTCCGAGATGGTTCTCATCGACGTGGACAAGAACCGCGCCGAGGGTGAGGCCCTGGATATTGCGCACGGCATGACGTTTGCCGAGCCGATGAAGATCTACGCCGGCGATTACTCCGATGTCGCCGACGCCGCCATGATCGTCGTCACCGCTGGCGCTGCCCAGAAGCCCGGTGAGACCCGCCTGGACCTGGTCAACAAGAACGTTAACATCTTTAAGTCCATTATCCCCGAGATTAAGAAGTCTGGCTTCGACGGCATTCTGCTCATCGTCTCCAACCCGGTCGACGTTCTGACCTACGCCGCCATCAAGATGTCCGGTCTGCCCGAGGGCCACGTCATCGGTTCCGGCACCGTGCTCGATACCGGTCGCCTGCAGCAGATGCTCGGCGCCCACGTCGAGGTTGACCCGCGCGATGTCCAGGCCTATGTCATGGGTGAGCACGGCGACTCTGAGTTTGTCGCTTGGTCCAGCGCCCAGGTTGCCGGCGTGCCGCTGAACACTTTCTGCGAGCTTCACGGTCATCTGGAGCATGAGGCTGCCGAGAAGCGCATCGCCGAGGACGTCAAGAACTCCGCCTACACCATCATCGAGAAGAAGCACGCCACCTACTATGGCGTCGCCATGGCCGTCAAGCGCATCTGCACCGCCGTCATGCGCGATGAGCAGACCGTTCTGCCCGTCTCCTCGCTCATGGTGGGCGAGTATGGCCTGTCCGATCTTGCCATCTCCATGCCGACGGTCGTTGGCCGCGACGGCGTCGTCTGTCGCGTCCCCGTGCCGCTGAACGATGACGAGCAGCATGAGCTCACCGCCTCCGCCAAGGCCCTCAAGGACATCATCGACAGCGTCGACTTCTCCTGCTAAATCAAGCTCGTTGGAGCGAAAAGCTACAATGAAGGCGTCCGGGTCCACACGGCCCGGGCGCCTTTTTGGTGCAAAGTAACCTGACCCCAATGCGCCATAGTTGATGGGAGGGCCATGTCGGATTCGCCTAATTTTTTGACCTATGCCCAGACGGCGTTTGATTCGTTTGAGGAGCGGCCGTTCTGCGCGGTGGATAGCCTGGTCTTTGCGTGGTTGTCCTATTTGCGTTTGCCGGGTGATATGGCGGAGCTGACGAACTGGCAGGGCCTAGACGTGCGCGAGCTGCTGCGTGCCGAGTGCTACCGGGACATGATTGGCGACTTGTGGGACCCAGAGGGGAGCAGGGCCTTGTTGGAGGCCGTGGCAGCAAGCCCTCGTTACCGTGGCGTGCGCGTTTGCGGCTATCGTGCCGTGAGCGATGTGGTGGCGACAGAGCAGTTTGCAGCCATGGCGTTCCGGTTTCCGGCGGGGTTTAGTTATCTTTCCTTCCGGGGGACCGACAGTACGATTGTGGGCTGGAAAGAGGACTTTAACATGGCATTCCGGTGTCCTGTGCCGGCCCAGGAATCCGCGGCGCGTTATGTGGACGAGGCGGTGGATGCGATTGACGGGCCACTTTTGTGCGGAGGTCATTCCAAGGGTGGAAACCTTGCGGTGTACGGTGCGGCGATGTGCTCCGATGTCGCCCGTGAGCGAATTGAACGGGTGTATTCCCATGATGGTCCGGGCTTCGTCGAGGAGTTTCTGAACGGCAACGCCTTTGCCGATCTTTCCGGTCGAATCGACAAGACGCTACCTCGGTCGTCGATCTTTGGCATGATGTTCGAGACACAGGAGGACTATGCCATCGTTGAGAGCACCGAGTTCAGCCTGCTGCAGCATAATCCCTTTAGCTGGGTGGTTGATGGTCGCGACTTCGTGTACTGTGAGCGCCTGTCCGCCGGTGCTCGATACGTTGATGGCTCCATTCGCGAGATGCTGCTTGCAGTGTCGCCTAGCGAGCGCGAGCGTTTTGTAGATGCGTTGTTCTCCGTGTTTGAGGCTACGGGTGCTGAGCGGTTTGCGGATATCGCCGGGAATCTGCGCGAGAGCCTGCCCGTGATGCTCCAGGCTGCGCAAGGCTTTGACGAGGATACGCGACGCTTTGTCTCGCAGACCATCGTGGCAATCCTTAAATGCGCACTGCTGCCCAAACGACCCCAGATCGACATGTCCGCTGCCGGTAAGAGTCTGGCAGAACAGCTCGAGGCTTGGCAGTCCGAGCTTCTGCGCTAGCCATTGGTGCAAAGCAACCTGTCCCCGATGCACCAATCTTCGATGCGCCTGGGGCGGGCCCGACCGCTATACTGGTTCGTGCCGAAATCGATCTAGAACGGAATGCCGTATATGAAAATCAATCACGCGATTCTGCATATCCTGGACTTTGACTCTGCCGTCAACGTCATGAGCCAGCGCGAGCTCGATATCGAGAGCCGTACCGTGCGCAACTTTGTGACCACGCATCTGCGCCGCGCACGAACCTCGGCCGACAATAAGCGCGCCACGTTTGCCGAGAACTCTGCGTTTGGCGGCGAGCTCAAGGGCTATTTCTTTGGCGAGCGCGAGTTCGTGGACCTGTCGCAGCAGATTGCGGAGTTTATCTCCTCCGAGCTCACCAAAGCCGAGAAAGCCGAGTCCACCGACGTGCTCGTGGCCGATTTTGACGACGATGAGGATGCCCGCTGGTTTGCCGTGATGCTGCTGGGCTCCAAGCAGGCTTTTATGCACGAAGTGGGCCGCGAGGAGGGGGAGGTGCGCAACGACATCGCGCGCCATTACGCTATCCTGCCGAACCCCTCGCAGAAGGTGCCGAGCTATGCCATCGTGCGCGCGAGCACCATGGAGATCGGCTACGTAGACAAGAAGCGCAAGATTGCCGGCGAAGACCGCATGCTCATTCCCGATGGCCTGCTGCAGTGCGACACGGGCGTATCTGGCAAGGAGGTCATCGACACCGTGACGCGTGTGGTCGAGGAAGTCGCCGAGGAGCACGGCGCCAACACGGCCGTGGCGCTCGCCAAGGTTAAGGCCGCTGTGGCCGAGAAGGTCGAGGATGACGAGGAGCTTCCGCCTTGGGATATCGTCGATGAGGTCTTTGAGGACGAACCGGTCATCAAGGAAAGTGTGCGCGCGGCACTGACCGAGGAGAAGGTTCCCGAGCGCGTTCCCGTGGAGCGCAAGCAGGTCGAGCGCGCGGCGGTGCGTAATCATAAGATTCGTACCGATACGGGTATCGAGATCAGCTTCCCGGCCGAGATGGGTTCGAACTCCGAGTACATCGAGTTTGTCAACGAGCCCAACGGCCTCATCTCCATCGAACTCAAAAACATCGGCAGCATCGAGAACCGATAAACTGCTCTTGGACGCTGCAGAAAAACAAAGGCCGAAGCCTCGGATGAGGGCTTCGGCCTTTTTACTTGGGGCTTAATTACGCTACTGGTTGAGCATAAGTCAGCGAAAACGCCCCAGAGCGAGCAAGGTGACGTGAAAGAGGAGGGCATTGACCTTCTGGTCATGCCCGACG
>CABPXT010000088.1:0-8379 GCA_902461405.1 uncultured Collinsella sp. | reverse complement strand
GGGTACCGCCTCGCGGTGACATCGTTTTTATGTCAACCTTGGTCTAACAGAGCCTTCTTTTATGTAGGGTTCTGCGGAAACTGCGTCCCAGAATAAGGGCTCAGAACGGGACACACTTTCCGGTGCCTGCCTTTGGCGCGCGTACACACCTCGTCGCACCATTCCGAGCCCGTCCGCCCCAGACATTCCTCCCACTTTCGCGTCACTTTGCAGACCGTTCGGTCGCCTGTCCGCACACGCGGGTATACTCAAAACGATACTTATCCTATGCAATACGATGCGGGTTCGACCTGCATGATCCGAAGGGGGCAGTGATGGAGAGGATACTCGGCGTTAATCTCTCTGGCTGGTTTATTCCCGAGCCTTGGGTGACCCCGTCGCTGTACGCGGCGACCGGCGCATCCAACGCAGCCGAGCTGCAGGAGGCCATGGGTACCGCCGCTTACAACGAGCGCATGCGTCGTCATTACGAGACGTTTGTGAGCGAGGACGATTTTCGCCGCATGGCGCAGATCGGTCTCAATGCCGTGCGTCTGCCGGTGCCCTGGTATGCCTTTGGCTCACAGGAGTCCGATGCCTCCTACATATCGGTTGTCGATTACATCGACCGCGCGATTGAGTGGGCTGCCAAGTACGATATCCGCGTGCTGCTCGATCTGGCAACCGTGCCCGGTGGCCAGGGCGATTCCAACGATTCGCCCACCACGCCGGAGGCTGTCGCCGAGTGGCATTCGTCCACCAACGGCCGTCATGTCGCACTCGACGTGCTCGAGCGCTTGGCCGATCGCTATGGCGAGGCCGAGAGCCTGCTGGGCATTGAGCTGCTGGACACGCCGCAGATGAGCGTTCGCAAGAGCCTCTTCACCATGACGGATGGCATTCCTGCTCACTACCTGCGCAATTTCTATCGCGATGCCTACGAGCTCGTCCGTTCGTATATGCCCGAGGATAAAATCGTCGTCTTCTCGTCGTCGGGGCATCCCAGCGAGTGGAAGCATTTTATGCGCGGCGCCAAGTACAAGAACGTCTACATGGACCTTCACCTGTACCATTACCGCGACGAGTATGCGCTCGACATCACGAGCCCTCGCGGGCTGACGACGGCGATTTCGCGTAACAAGCGCGAGCTTAAAGAAGCGATTTCGACTGGGTTCCCCGTGCTGGTGGGCGAATGGTCGGGCGCGGCGATCTTTGCCAACTCGTCGGTTACGCCCGAGGGCCGCAATGCCTACGAGCGCGTGTTTATCGCCAACCAGCTGGCTTCGTTTGCGCCGGCTGCCGGTTGGTTCTTTCAAACGTGGAAGACCGAGAAGCGCATTGCAGCATGGGACGCCCGCGCGGCGCTCGGTACGCTCGAGCGCGGCATGATTGAATAGGTTGATATGACGCAAAACAGCGCCCATACGGGCAAACTCTATGTGGTCGGCACGCCCATCGGCAACCTGGGTGACCTGTCCCCGCGCGTTGGCGAGGCCTTTGCCGCTGCCGATGTCATCTGCTGCGAAGACACGCGTGTGACGTCAAAGCTGCTGATGCACCTGGGCATTTCCAAGCCGCTTGTCCGTTGCGACGAGAATGTGATCGCTAGCCGCGCTGCCGGCCTGGTCGACCGTCTGCTGGCGGGGGAGACCCTCGCCTTTGCCTCGGACGCCGGCATGCCGAGCGTGTCCGATCCCGGCCAGGCGCTGATCGAGGCGGCGCGTGAGGCCGATGTGCCCGTCGAAGTTATTCCTGGGCCCTCTGCTTGCGTCACGGCGCTTGTTTCGTCCGGCATTCCCTGCGAGCATTTTTTCTTCGAGGGCTTTTTGGGCCGAAAGCACGGCGACCGTGTGCGCCGTTTGCAGCGCCTTGCCGTGGTGCCCGGCGCACTCATCTTCTACGAGTCTCCACATCGCATCGTGGCGACGCTCGAGGCCGTGGCGGAGGTCTTTCCCCAGCGTGAGGTTGCCGTCTGCCGCGAGCTCACCAAGCTGCACGAGGAGGTCTTGCGCGGGCCCGCTGACCAGCTTGCCGAGGAGCTGCGTGCTCGCGGCGAGGTAAGGGGCGAGATTGCGCTGGTCATCGCGCCGCCGAGCGAGGATGAGGAGGCCGGTATCGTGCCGGTTGGCGCCGCGGCAGCGGATCCCGACGAGGCCCTGCGCGAGGATATCCGCGCCGCGCTCGAGGAGGGGGAGCCCGCGTCTGCGGTGGCCAAGCGCCTGTCTCAGAAGTATTCGCGCCGCAAGCGCGATGTCTATGCCATAGTGCTCGATATGCAATAGATGGAGGATATCCAGCCCTTGCGCTAGAATCATCCTCTGTATGCAACGTTTTTCTGGAGGACAAACCCCATGGATCAAAGCAAGCCTTCGTTCTTTATCACGACGCCCATCTACTACGTCAACGCCGATCCGCACCTGGGCACGGCTTATTCCACCATCATCGCCGACGTTCAGGCTCGCTATCGCCGTTCCGCCGGCTATAACGTCAAGTTCCTGACCGGCATGGACGAGCACGGCGAGAAGGTCGCCGAGGCCGCAGCCAAGCATGGCATGACGCCGCAGGAGTGGACCGACAGCCAGGCTCCGCACTTCAAGGAGCTTTGGAGCAAGCTCGAGATCTCCAACGACGACTTCATCCGCACCACCGAGCCGCGCCAGCATCATGCCGTGCAGTATCTGTGGGAGCGCATGAAGGAGTCCGGCTATCTGTATAAGGGCAGCTACGACGGTTGGTATTGCGTGCCTGACGAGACCTACTTCACCGATACGCAGGTCCAGAAGGGCGACGAGGAGTACGGCAGCGTCGGCCAGCACCTGTGCCCCGACTGCCACCGTCCGCTTGAGCGCGTGCAGGAGGAGTCCTACTTCTTTAAGCTTTCCGCCTTCCAGGACAAGCTTCTCAAGCTCTATGACGAGCACCCCGACTTTGTCGAGCCTGCGTTCCGTATGAACGAGGTACGCAGCTTTGTCGAGGGCGGCCTTAACGACCTTTCCGTGAGCCGTACGAGCTTTGACTGGGGCATTCAGGTCCCGTTTGACGAGGGTCACGTGACCTACGTGTGGTTCGATGCGTTGCTCAACTATATGACGGCCGTCGGCTACGGTGTCGACACCAACGAGGCCCGTGCCGAGCTGGCCTATCGCTGGCCCGCGCAGTTCCACATCGTGGGTAAGGACATCATCCGCTTCCACTGCGTCATTTGGCCCGCGATGCTCATGGCCATCGGCGAGGCCCTGCCCGAGCACGTCTTTGCCCACGGCTTCCTGACCGTGCGCAATGCCGAGACCGGTAAGGCCGAGAAGATGTCCAAGAGCCGCGGCAACGCCATCGCTCCGCAGGATGTTATCGACATGCTGGGCGTCGAGGGCTACCGCTATTACTTTATGACCGACGTGGTCCCCGGCACCGACGGCGCCATCAGCTTCGATCGTATGGAGCAGGTCTACAACGCCGATCTGGCCAACAGCTGGGGCAACCTCATTTCGCGCTCGCTCAACATGAGCGCAAAGTACTTTGACGGCTGCGCCCCGGCTAAACCGGCGTCTGCCGACGCGTTCGATAACCCGCTGGCAAAGATCGCCGATGGTCTGGTCGAGCGCTACATGGCCAAGATGGACGTGCTCGATTACGGCGGAGCCAAGGACGAGGTCATGGAGCTCATTCACGCCGCCAACCACTACATCGAGGACTCCGAGCCTTGGGCACTTGCCAAGGACGAGGCCAAGGCTGACGAGCTGGCGTTTGTGATCTACAACCTGCTCGAGGCCATCCGCATTGCTGCTCACCTGCTGATGCCGCTCATGCCTCAGACCTCTGCCGAGGCCCTGCGCCGCCTGTCCTGTGAGGGCGAGGCCGCGAGCGACGACCTCAAGGGCATTTGCACTTGGGGCCTGCTTGCCGGCGGTCAGCCCGTCGAGAAGGGCGATCCGCTGTTCCCGCGTCTGGCGTAGAGACCGCGCGAGCGCCATATCGGCAATTTGCTGTTTAGCTGTAAGGGCATGGCCGCCACGGTCCATGCCCTTTTGTTTCAAGACGCCGCCATCATGCTAAGGAGGCAACCATGACAACTTCGCCTTTGGCAAACCCCACGGCCACCAGGGAGCTGCTGGAGGAGTTTGGCCTTGCGACCAAGCATCGCCTGGGCCAGAACTTTCTAATCGACAATCATGTGATCGAACGTATCTGCGAGCTTGCCGAGCTTGCAGGTGACGAGCGCGTACTCGAGGTGGGTCCAGGTTGCGGTACGTTGACACTTGCGTTGCTGCAGGAAGCGGCGTGCGTTACGTCCATTGAGGCCGATCCCGAGCTTGAGCCGGTGCTCGATGCCCACGCCGCCGACTATGCCAACTTCCGCTTTATCATGGGCGACGCGCTTAAGGTGGGCCCGGAGCAGATTGAGCAGGCTGCGGGCGGTGAGCCGACGGTATTTGTCGCGAACTTGCCCTATAACGTGGCGGCGACGATCATTTTGCAATTTTTCCAGACGATGCCGGCGCTCAAGCGCGCCGTCGTCATGGTGCAAAAGGAGGTTGCCGATCGCATTGCCGCAGTGCCGGGCAACAAGACCTATGGCGGCTATACGGCAAAGCTTGGCCTGTATGCGCAGGTAACGGGTCGCTTTGAGGTGCCGCCGCGTTGCTTTATGCCGGCGCCACACGTGGACTCGGCCGTTGTGCGTATCGACCGTGTTGACGGTGTGGTGCCCGAAGGACTCGATCGCGAATTTGTGGCCCGCGTGATTGACGCTGCATTTGCTCAGCGTCGCAAGACCATCCGCAATTCCATGAGCGCCAACGGCTTTGCCAAGGACGTGCTCGATGCCGCCTTTGAGGCTTGCGGTATCGCACCCACCACGCGCGCCGAGACGCTCGGCGTCGCCGACTTTGTGTGCCTGGCTCGGGAGCTTTCCCATGACGCTTAATGCCGAACGCGTGACGTTTACCAAGAAAAAGAAGACGGTTGCTTGTCCCGTGCCCTTGGCACCGCTTGCCGACACGCATGCGCATCTGCTTTCGTTCTGGGGCAAGGATGTGCCCGAGACACTCGTGCGTGCCAAGGCGGCGGGCATCGACCTGTTGGTGACGGTCTTCGACCCCATCGCCGACAAGCGCAGCGTGACGGACTATAGCGACTGGCTCGTGCGCGAAATTCTGCCGATGCAGGATATCCCGCAGATCAAGTATCTTGCCGGCGTGCATCCGTATGGCGCGCCGGACTATACCGACGACATTCACGCACAGGTTGTTGCTGCGCTTGATGACCCTTTGTGCGCCGGTATTGGCGAAATCGGTCTGGACTACCACATGGACTATGACGACGATATCGCGCCGGCACCCCATAACGTGCAGATTGACTGCATGGCGCGCCAGCTCGAGCTTGCCGTGTGTCGTAACGTGCCGGTGGAGCTGCATCTGCGTCACGAGGACATGGACCAGGAGCGTACCTCGCACGTGGACGCCTACAACGTGCTTCGTGAGGTGGGCGTGCCCCAGGCCGGTTGTGTGCTGCACTGTTTTGGCGAGGACCGCGCCACGATGGAGCGCTTTGTGGAGCTGGGCTGCTATATCGCCTATGGTGGTGCGGCCACCTTTAAGCGCAACGACGACGTGCGCGAGGCATTTGCGGCAACCCCGCTCGACCGCATTTTGTTCGAGACGGATTGCCCGTATATGGCTCCGGAGCCCATCCGCGGTCTTGAATGCGAGCCCGCAATGATCTCCATTACGGCAAACGCGCTGGTTAACGACCGTGTCGATCGCACTGGTGAGGACGCCGAAACAATCGCGCATGCCGCTTGGGAAAATGCCTGCAAACTTTTTCAAAAATAGTTCTTGCGTTCGCGGTGGCGCTCCGTTATTCTAATTCCTGCACGCGGGCGTGGCGGAATTGGCAGACGCGTACGGTTCAGGTCCGTATGGGGGCAACCCCATGAAGGTTCAAGTCCTTTCGCCCGCACCATTAAATGAAAGAGCTCCCAGCAATGGGGGCTTTTTTGTTATGCACGATCTCCTTGGACGGGTATCCTAATGGCAACGTGTGCCTATCAGAGGAGAGACCATGCTGTTTTCCGGTATCATCGCCGCCCTTACCAGCCTTTTGATTCCCATCATCATCCTGTTGCTGCTGCTCCCCAACGCCTGTTATGTCGTTGAACAGCAGCACGCCGTAATCATCGAGCGCTTGGGTAAGTTCAATCGTATCGTCAACGCGGGCTTCCACGTGAAGGTGCCCGTGATCGACCGCAAGGCCGCCACGGTGAGCCTGCGCACCATGAAAAACGGTTTTGGCATCGACGTTAAGACCCAGGACAACGTGACCATCGGCCTTGAGGTCTCCGCTCAGTACCACGTGAGCTACGACATGGGCGCCGGCCCGGCAGATTCGGGCATCTACAAGAGCTACTACATGCTGCAGGAGCCCGTCGACCAGATGCGTGACTTCATCACCGACGCCCTGCGCTCTTCGATTCCTGTCTACACACTCGATGAGGTCTTTGCCAAGAAGGATGACATCGCCAAGGATGTCAACGCTACCGTTTCCGAGCAGATGGCCGCCTACGGCTTCACCCTCGTGTCGACGCTCATCACCAAAATCGCACTGCCGACCGAGGTTGAGAACTCCATGAACGACATCAACGCCGCCCAGCGCAAGCGCGCTGCGGCACAGGAGCTCGCCGAGGCAGACCGCATCAAGCGCGTCACCGAGGCGACCGCCGAGGCCGAGGCAATGGAAAAGGCGGGCGAGGGCATCGCCAACCAGCGCAAGGCCATCGCACTGGGTATCAAAGATTCGCTCGAGATCATCCAGGAGACGGGTGTCGGCAATGACGAGGCCAACCAACTGTTCATGTTTACGCAGTGGTCCGAGATGATGACGGAGTTCGCTCGCACGGGTAAAACCTCGACGGTCGTGCTGCCGAGCGACTTTTCGCAGTCGGCCTCGATGTTCGAGCAGATGCTGGCCGCCGGCAAAGTTCAAAACGATTCGAAGGAGTAGACGCGCGTGAAATACACCGTCGTTTGCGTCGGTAAGCTCAAGGAGCGCTTTTGGAAGGACGCGTGCGCTGAGTACACCAAGCGCCTAGGTGCCTATGCCAAGGTGGATATCCGCGAGGTGGCCGATATCGACCCGGCTAAGGCGGGCGGCGTGGATGCCGCGCGCGACAAGGAGGGGGCGGCGATTCTTACAGCCCTGCCGCCTCGAGCACATGTGATCTTGCTGGCCATTGAGGGCAAAGAGCGCTCGAGCGAGGAACTTTCGGCGCGGCTCGATGATCTTATGCTACGTGGTAACAGCGACATCGCCTTTGTAATTGGCGGATCGGACGGCGTGAGCGATGACGTGCGCGCACGAGCCGACGAGATGCTCAGCTTTGGACGTATTACCTTGCCGCATAACTTGGCGCGCGTGGTGCTGCTGGAGCAGATCTACCGCGCCTGCAAGATCAGTCGTGGCGAGCCGTATCACAAATAGGTCGGCAATACGAAACAATGGCGTGGGACAATACCTTTCGTTTTGAGGAATGTGTCTGAAAGGACTATGCGATATGAAGATTGGATTTGTCGGTTTTGGCAATATGGCGAGCGCTATGGCCGATGGCTGGATCGCTGCCGGTGTAGCTGCGAGCGACATGTGCGCCTGCGCGGGTCGCTACGACGCACTGGTTGAGCGCTGCGAGGCGCGCGGCATGGTCGCCTGCCACGATGCCGCCGAGGTTGTCGCCGCATCCGATATCGTGGTCGCTGCGGTCAAACCGTACATGATCGAGAAGGTATTCGCCCCGCTCAAGGATGCTCTTGCCAAAAAGGTCGTTCTGTCGGTTGCCTGGACCTGGGACAGTGCCAAGTGGGAGCAGGTCCTGCCGGGCGTCTCGCATATCTCGACGGTGCCCAACACGCCGGTTTCGGTGGGCGAGGGCGTCATCGCCTGCGAGAAGGCTTCGACGCTTAACGACGAGCAGCGTGCTGTGGTGCTCGACCTGCTCGGTAAGCTTGGCGCTGTCGTCGAGCTCGACACAAGCCTGCTGTTTGTGGGCGGCACGGTGGGTGGTTGCGCTCCGGCGTTTGTCGCCATGGCAATCGAGGCCCTGGGCGATGCAGCGGTCAAGCACGGTATCCCGCGTGCTGATGCCTATCGCATTGTGAGCCAGATGGTGCTGGGTACGGCAAAGCTGCAGCTCGCAACCGGTCAGCATCCCGCAGCGATGAGGGATGCCGTGTGCTCGCCCGGCGGTGCCACCATCAAGGGCGTCGTCGCGCTCGAGGACGCCGGCATGCGCAGCGCCCTGGTTAAGGCAATCGACGCAACCCTCCAGTAAAACCTGCTATTTAGGGACAGGTTTATGTTGGCAGGTTTTTCCTGCGGTTTTGTCCTTTTAGCGAAAAGCGCCCCGCAACT
>CABPXT010000087.1:0-8444 GCA_902461405.1 uncultured Collinsella sp. | reverse complement strand
GGGCGGGGGCACCGTTACGGCAGCCATCAAATAGCCCCATCCCCTTTATAAGTTGCGGTGAAATAGGGACTGTTTAAGCGTTTAAAACCGCCAAACAGTCCCTATTTCACCGCAACTTAGAGAAGACGGCCTCGGTCGGTACTGCCGTGTCAGCCGAGGCCGCTGCATCGTTAGCGCTGGACGTAGGCGCGAACCAGCTTGTAGGTGTTGCGCACACCGTCGATGTGGCTGCGCTCGTAGTTGTGGCTCGCGTACACGCCGGGGCCGAGCCGGCCGAGAGTGTGGCCTCGACGTCGGAGCCGTAGTGCGGGTACACATCGATGGCGTAATCGAGCTCCAGCTCGCGCGCGATGTTGGACAGTGTGGTCACCAGATCGTAGTTGTAGGGGCCGCCCGAATCCTTGGCGCAAATCGACACCATGCGCTCGGTGCAGCCAAGGTCATCGCCCACGCAGCCCATGTCCACGCTGATCATCTCGCGCGTGTCGGCCGGCACAAAGGCACCGCCGTGGCCGACCTCCTCGTACACCGTAAAGAGCAGCGATACCTTGCGCGAAAGCGTCACCTCGCCGCCAGCAACGGCGCGGGCCAAACCCAGCAGAATCGACGCCGACAGCTTGTCGTCAAGGAAGCGGCTCTTAATGTAGCCGCTCTCCGTCACCGTGGTACGCGGATCCATAGCGATGATGTCGCCCGTCTGAATACCCAGCTCGAGCACATCGTCCTTGCTGTCAACGTTCTCGTCGAGCAGGATTTCCATGTTCTTCTCGATGGTCTTGACCGGCTCATCGGCCACATGCGCCGAAGGCTCGGTATTGAGGACCACGCCCGTGTAGACATTGCCATCGCGTGTGTAGACGGTACAGTTCTCGCCATCGGCCGTAGACCACTGATGCCCGCCGAGCGTCGTGGGACGCAAGCGACCATTGTCCTTAATGGAGCGTACCATGGCGCCCAGGGTATCGACATGGCTCGCCAACACGAGCGGCTCGCCCTCGCCGCCAAGCTCAACCAACACGTTGCCCTTATTGGAACGCTCGGGCCCAAACCCCATATCCCGCAGGGTCTCAATCAGATAATCAGTCGCCGCACGGGTATAACCCGTAGGTGAAGCAATAGAAGTCAGCGTCTTCAACTGGTCAGTAATATAGGAGAGCGTCTCCTCTAGAGAAGCATCAACATTAGAAGCCATATGCATCCTTCCAAGTAAAACTAAGACCGAGTCCCGATTTTAACCGTTCTGCACGTGCAATGCCCCAGGAGCCGAACCGCCTCCAGACGTCCCCGCACCGGTTTTCTGCACGCGCACGGTTTACAATCCCAATCTTGCATAAATCCTATCGGTATCTGCATAGAAATGAGGCATCTTTTTGCTTCGTCTCAGGGTACCCCACCTTAGACCGTGCAAAAAACGGAGTATTCAGCACCGTGGGCCCCAACGGCCCCATCACAACCGACATAACGACGTGGTTACAGCAGTGTTGCAGGCCGGCGCAAACCAAAAACGCGGCGACAGCCATCTCCGCCCATCGATAGCCCGCCCACAAGGACTGCCGATGGGCGCCGCGGGCCACTACGGCCCATTCACAACGTTATGCATTTTTCAGAGCTTGCTGAATACTCCCAAAAATGCACGCTGGGAAGTGCACCACCTATCCGCAGCGGGCAGCATGCCTTGGTTTTGCCCATATCGGGGCATCGGCGCGGCACAAAAAGCCCCCGCCGCACGAAGTGCGCAGCGGGGGCTTCCGACATGTCCGAGGACGATTGTGGGGCTAACGGGCAGGGGCCCGCCGAACCAAGTTAGGCAGCCGGGCAGATCTTCTTGAAGAGCTCGATGACGTCGTCGAGCGTCGCCTCGCGCGGGTTACCCGGGAAGCAGGCGTCAGCCATGGCGTCCTTGGCCAGGACCTCGATCTCGTCAGCCTTCATGGCCTCGCAGACGTGCGGGATGTTCACGTCGGCAGAGAGCTGCTTGACGGCGGCGATGGCGGCGTCGGCGGCCTCGTCGGTGCTCATGCCCGTGGTGTCAACGCCCATGGCGACGGCAACCTTGGCCAGACGCTCGGCGCAAACCGGCTTGTTGAACTCCATGGCGATCGGCAGCAGCATGGCGCAAGCGACGCCGTGCGGGGTGTCGTAGTGAGCGGACAGGGTGTGAGCCATGGCGTGGTCGATGCCCAGGCCAACGTTGGAGAAGCCCATGCCGGCGACATACTGGCCAAGAGCCATGCCCTCACAGCCGGAGCCGGGCTGGCCGGACTTGGCCTCGGCGACGGAGTCGCGCAGGTTCTCGCTGATCAGCTTAATAGCCTCAAAGTGGAACATGTCGGAGAGCTCCCAAGCGCCCTTGGTGGTGTAGCCCTCGATGGCGTGGGTTAGAGCGTCCATGCCGGTGGAGGCGGGCAGGCCGGCGGGCATGGAAGCCATCATGTCGGGGTCGACGACGGCGACCTCGGGGGCGTCGTTGGTGTCGACGCACACGAACTTGCGGACCTTCTCGGGGTCGGTGATGACGTAGTTGATGGTCACCTCGGCAGCGGTACCGGCGGTCGTCGGCACAGCGATGGTAAACACGGCGTGGTTCTTAGTGGGAGCAACGCCCTCGAGGCTGCGGACATCGGCAAACTCGGGGTTGTTGATGATGATGCCGATAGCCTTGGCGGTGTCCATGGAGGAGCCACCACCGATGGTCACGATAGCGTCAGCCTCGGCGGCCTTGAAGGCCTCGACGCCGTCCTTGACGTTCTGGATAGTGGGGTTGGGCTTAATCTCGGAGTAGAGGCTCCAAGCGATGCCGGCGGCGTCGAGCTCGTCGGTCACCTTGGCGGTAACGCCAAACTTGACCAGGTCGGGATCGGAGCAGACGAAGATCTTCTTGTAGCCGCGACGCTGGAGCTCGCCGGGGATCTCCTTGATAGCGCCGGAACCATGATAAGAGATGGTATTGAGAACGAAACGATTAGCCATTGATAGCCTCCCATCGTGTGCGGGGCACCCATTACGCCCCACGCTATGAGTCCCATCCTAACGCTTTTGAAACAAAAAACACGTGAGAACGTCAAAATTGTTAAAGCGTTTCAACAGAAGATGAAAAATATTGCGGCAAAGGGACAACCCCTTTGCCGCATTCGGTTACTTTCGACAGCCCTCTTTCCAAGCCTCGGCCGCAACCTTCCAGCGAAAACGCAAGTCGCGCTCGCGGTCGATGAACATGATGGCAAACGCGACAAACAGCAGCACGCTCGCCACGACGATGGCGTGCAGGCCCATGCGCTCAATACACCAGTTGCCCAACACGGCGCCAAACACAAAGGTAAAGATCACGCCAAAGTACAGCAGGCCGTTTTCCAAAAAGCCGCGCTTGTGGGTGATGATGTAGTCGTCCACGTTTTGCAAGGCATTACGGAGGTTGCCGATACACATGGTCGTGGCGATGCCGTGACCGTGGATCTTGCGGAAGCTCTCGACCTGCATGCCGCAGGCAAACGAGGTGAGGCAGTTGGCGAGCAGGTTGTAACCGCCGCCCGGGATAAAGCTCACGCCCAGCAAGATAACGGCTTCAAAAAACACCGTCACCTGGCGCCAGTGAATCACACTGCCAAACCGCTCGTGAACCAGGTCGGCAAGCATAATGCCCACAGCAAACGACACCACGGGGAAGAAGTAGCGCCCCGCCAGTGCCCAGTTGCCTTCCGAGATGCTCACGCCCACGAGCAGGATGTTGCCCGTCTGCGCGTTGGCGAAAACATGATCGCGCCCAATGTACGAATACACATCCATAAAGCCACCGGCGAGCGCCAAGATGATGCCCAGCTCAATAGACTCCGATATCTGTTTGGCACGCTGCATCGTCGTGCATCCTCCTTGTTGACGACTCTCTCGTGCGTTGGCGGAAACATAGCCGCCGTTCATACTGTAACCCATTGACAACATGGCATGCGCGCGAGACGGGCTCCCCAACGCGCGGATACACAGTCTGGAAAAAAACGGCGGGCGCGGCGCCGACACCCGCCTCGACACGCCGATCCGCCAGCCCATGTACTCCACCAGTCTTTTTAGCCCCGTCCCAAAAAGACTGGTTACAATTACGTGCAGCATACAAACACCGGGAGGGATCGTGGCAAAAAAGCCTCAGCACGCTCAGAACAGCCAACGCGGACAGCAGGGCAAACAGGGCCAGCAGCAAAAGCGCGGCGGCAAGGCGCAGGGCTCGCGACCCACGCATGCCTCAGCAGCGCCCTCACGCCCCTGGCGTCCGGGCCGCGACAAGTTCCTCCCCGTCAGCCGCGCCGACATGGATGCGCGTGGCTGGGACCAGTGCGACTTCGTCTACATCTGCGGCGACGCCTACGTGGACCACCCCAGCTTTGGCATGGCCATCATCAGCCGCGTCCTCGACGCGCACGGCTACAAAGTGGGCATTATCTGCCAGCCCGACTGGACCGACCCCGCCAGCATCACCGTGCTCGGCGAGCCGCGCCTGGGCTTTCTCGTCAGCGCCGGCAACATGGACTCCATGGTCAACCACTATTCGGTGACCAAGCACCGCCGCCATACCGACGCCTATACCCCCGGTGGCGAGGAGGGGCACCGCCCCAATCGTGCCGTCACGGTCTACGGCAACCTCATCCGCCAGACGTTCAAGGACGCTCCCATCATCATCGGCGGCATCGAGGCAAGCCTGCGCCGCCTGGCCCACTACGACTACTGGCAGGACAAGCTCAAGCGCTCGGTACTGCTCGACTCGGGCGCCGACATCCTCATCTACGGCATGGGCGAGCATGCGATCGTCGAAATCGCCGACGCGCTCGATGCCGGACTGCCTGTCGATCAGATCACCTACATCAACGGTACCGTCTACCGCACGGGTTCGCTCGACGAGGTCTACGACTACGACCTGCTGCCCAGCTGGGACGACCTTACCGCCGACAAGCTCAACTACGCGCGCAGCTTTAATGTGCAGCAGCAGAACATGGACCCCATCACCGGGCATCGTCTGGTAGAGCCCTACCCCAACAGCGTCTATGTGGTGCAGAACCCGCCATCGGCAACACTCACCACAGACGAGATGGACGAGGTTGCCGAACTCCCCTACGCACGCGATTGGCATCCCGACTACGACGCAACGGGCGGCGTGCCGGCCTTTGCCGAAATCAAATTTTCCATTAGCTCCAACCGCGGCTGTTTTGGCGAGTGCTCGTTTTGCGCCCTCACCTTCCACCAGGGCCGCGTACTGCAGATGCGCAGCCACGACTCGATCATGCGCGAGGCCGAGCTGCTCACGCACGATCCCGAGTTTAAGGGCTACATCAACGACGTGGGTGGACCGACGGCCAACTTTAGCCGTCCGGCCTGCGACAAGCAGCTCAAGCACGGCGTGTGCAAGAACAAGCGCTGTCTGTGGCCGAGTGTGTGCAAGAACATGGTGGTCGACGAGAGCGGCTACACGCAGCTGCTGCGCGATCTGCGCCAGCTGCCGGGCGTCAAGAAGGTCTTCGTCCGCAGCGGCATACGCTTTGACTACACCATGGCCGACGCCTCGGACGAGTTTTTGCGCGAGCTGCTGGAACATCACGTCTCGGGCCAGCTGCGCGTAGCACCCGAGCACGTGAGCGACGCGGTGCTGTCCGTGATGGGCAAACCGAGCCGCGCCGTCTACGACGCGTTCTGCCGTAAATTTGAACGCTTGAACCGCGAATACGGACTCAAGCAGTACGTAGTGCCATACCTAATCTCGAGCCACCCCGGTTCAACGATGAAGGAAGCTGTGGACCTGGCCGAGGCCGTACGCGACATGGGCTACATGCCCGAACAGGTGCAGGACTTCTACCCCACACCGTCCACCATGTCGACCTGCATGTACTACACCGGCGTGGACCCACGCACCATGGAGCCGATCTATGTGGCGCGCGACCCGCACGAAAAGGCCATGCAGCGTGCGCTCATCCAGTATCGCAAACCCGAGAACTACAAGCTGGTACGCGAGGCGCTGGAAAAAGCCGGACGTCGTGACCTGATCGGCTACACCAAACACTGTCTAATCCGCCCCGTGCCGCCGCGCCCGGGCGAGACGTCTGCTGGCGGTGGGCATGGCACCGGCAAGAAGGGCGGCAAGGCCCACGGCGGTGCTGGCGGCAAGGGACCCAAAGGCAGCAAGGGGCACGGCGGCATGTCGCGTGCACAGAACACTGCCGGGCGTAATCGCGCGGCCCAGGGACGTCAGGGCGCCAACGGAGGCGGGCGTCGCAACTAGGGCAGCGGTGCGCTCGCTGCGTCCATCCCACACGCGTGGCGCAGCGACCGCATTGCCTCAACGAGGACGACGCCGGCGATAGCGACCGTGATTATCACGTCGAGCGGCGTGTTCACAAACCAGAGCAACGTCATGAGATACGACCCGGCATTAAAGGCAAAGTGCAGCAGGATCGTGTAGCGGAGCTTTCCGGTCGTCACGAGCACCCAGCCAAAAATGAGGCCGGCAGCGCCCGCATAGCAGCCCTGCACCCAGTTCATATGCATAAAACCGAAGATCGCCGCCTGCAGCACAATCGCCGCGGCGATACCCCACGTGCTTGGGGCCGCCCAGGGCACCATGGCGCCACTCTGCGCGCTCACACGACGCCGGCACTTCCAAAGTGGGCGGCACTGCGGATTAAACGCTCGGAGCGAAAACTCAAAAATAATGCCGCGCACCAGCAGCTCTTCACAAAATGGGGCGCCGAGCACCGTAGTCAGGACGGCGAGATAGCTGGTGTCGCCCATACCCGTTTCCTCGACAAGCTCGCTGTAGTCGGCCGTGGCATCGGGCAACAGCGACAGCACGGCGTCGGTCACGTAGCCAACGACCACCTGCAGGGCAAGGCCGATCACGATAACGCAGGCGATGCGCTTCCACGCCCCACGCGCTCCCCCGCCGAGCGGATGCTCGCCCTGCCAGCGCGCCATAAACGAGCGCGGCCACAGATAACGCCACCACAGCAGCGCCATTAAAAACGATGCCGTCTGCGCGACGGCCTGAAGCAATTGAATGTCGAGGTCGTCAATCGAAAAGCCCATGAACACCGATGCGACGCCAAGGGCGGAGAACAAAACGACGCTCAGGGCAATATCGGCAGCGACGACGCCAAAACAGGCAAGCGCCCAAATCATCGCATTGAGCATGCCAACCTCCTCAAGAACCGTTCCCTAGTTCTACCACAAACTGGCAAAACGCTGATCCCTTGGGGGCGGAGGAAAACGGATTATTTTGTTGTCGAGCTAGAACTTGTGATGGCTTCTAAAGCGCGATGACATCCGAGATGTCGAGCACTTGAGCATCGGCGACATCGTGCGTGGCAAGCAACAGCATACGGCCGTCGAGCAGGTCGAGCACAGTCTTGGCCGTCGCATCGCGCGCGGAGGCATCCAGGCCGGTAAAGGGCTCGTCCAGAATAACGGCACCGCCCGGGCACAGCAGGGCTCGGGCAATCTCGACGCGACGGCGTTGTCCACCCGAGAGCTCGGCCACGCGAGCATGAACATCGATCCCCGGCACCAGCAGGCGCAACAGGGCCGCAGCACTCGAGGCGTCCACGCGTGCGTCGGCGTACACTAGCACGTTATCCAGCGCCGCGGCGGACTCGACCAAGCGTGCATCCTGAAACACCATCGAGCACGGCGTGCACTCCCCCGCTGCCAACGAAAGCAGCGTCGACTTGCCCATGCCCGAAGCGCCCATCACACAGATGCGCCCACCCGCGGGCACGTTGAGCACCAGACCATCCAGCGCCGGCGCCCAGGGCGCGCGATCGCCCACGGCAAGCGCAAGCTCCGCTGAAGTGCCATCGCTCGCAGCCCCCGTACGCCCGCGCAATCCATGCCCATGCGCCCGCACGGCCACGCGCCACGCCACGGGTCCCGAAACCCGCAGCAGCCACACCAGCACGCGCTCACACGCCCACGAGGCGGCAACGACCAGCACGGTCCACGCCAGCAGGTCGGCCGTCTCAATCAAAAGCTTTGCCTGATAGATGCGCTCGCCCACGGTGCCCGTCGCCATGCCGATGAGCTCCGCCGCCACACCGGCCTTCCAGCTCATGCCAATCACGGCACGGGCGCACGAAAGCACAAACGGCAGGACCTCGCGCCAGGTATGGGCGCAAAACAGTCGCCATCCCCGCACACCATGCAGGCGAAACATCTGCTCCAGCGGCTTATCCACTTGTGCCAAGCCCTCGACCAGCGAGAAATAGACGCCCGGCAGTGCCATCAAAAAGACCGCCGCAATGCTCACGCGCGCCGATCCCAGCCAGATAAGCAGCAGGACCACCACACAGGCAACCGGTGTCGCCTTAACAAACGAAAGCGCCGGCGCCACCAGGCGGGCAAACGCCCGCGACCGCACCGAGACCCCCGCCAGCACACCACCGCCCGCCGCAGCGAGCGCCAACCCGACAAATGAC
>CABPXT010000086.1:0-8510 GCA_902461405.1 uncultured Collinsella sp. | reverse complement strand
AGGGTACCGCCTCGCGGTGACATCGTTTTTATGTCAACCTTGGTCTAACAGAGCCTCCGAATATGGGTCAGGTCGCACACGCGAACTTTTCGGGCACGATCCCTGCTCATCAGATATTGCTCCTAAGATCTTATGGTTTAAGGAGAATATGCCCGAGGTGCACGAACGTGCCGCGAAGTTCCTGACGGCATCATCGTTTCTATGCGCAAAGTTGACGGGGCGTTTTACGGTGGACCGTTACTTGGCGGAGGATTTTCTTCCCCTATACGACCGCTACACTTGGAGGGTTGATGCTCGGGAATGTGCTCGTTTCTGCCGGCCTGACCAGATGGCGGAGGTAATGTCGGCTACCGATATTGCCGGGGTGATTACGCAGCGCGCGGCTGAGGCGACAGGGCTCGCGGCAGGGACACCTGTCTTAGTGGGAACGGGCGACTCTGGTGCCGAGGCCATTTCGACGGGTGTATTTCGTCCCGGCGATATGATGGTTCAGTTGGGGAGCACGGCGTATTTCATCTACCTAGCTGATCATGTGGTCGATGATGCCCGCCTGTGGCCAGGGACGTTTATCATTCCCGGAACTTACGGGATCTGCGCGGGGACCAATACGGCGGGTGCACTCACATCGTGGCTGCGCCAAGAACTGTATCGCGACGCCGTGGAGGCCGAGGGCCACGGTGGCCCCGATGCATATTCGGTCATGGCGCATGATGCCGCCGATGTGGCGCCGGGTGCCGATGGGCTCCTGTGCCTGCCGTACTTTGCGGGGGAGCGTACTCCGCTCAACGATCCCGAGGCACGTGGCGTCTTCTTTGGCCTGACCGGAAGGCATACGCGAGCCCATATGGTTCGCGCCGCCTTGGAAGGCGTCGCGTATACCGTTGCATCCCATGTCGACATTATCGAGCGAGAGCATGGACTGCCAATTGGGCGCATTATGCTTGTCGGAGGTGGAACCAAGAATCCAGTTTGGATGCAGGCTATCGCCGACGTATGCGGGCGCGAGGTCTCGGTTGCCAAGGTTACGGTGGGCGCATGCTTCGGTGATGCCATCATGGCAGCTCTCGCAGGTGGCGCCTATGCATCATGGGATGAACTCGCCCAAGTCCTTGGCGTTGCACAAACAATCGTGCCCGATATGGCTGCCCACGAGCTATATGCGTCGCGTCGTCATATCTTTGACGAATTGTATGCACGCAACCGTGATCTCATGCACGAATTGGTGTAATGCTGCCGAATTGTACTGCCTGCCAATAGGGACTGCGTTGTGCGATTCGCATGTCCCTTGGCATTTTTGCCCACAGGGGTTAGCGAAGGTCAAAAACAGAGTGCGCAGTTGCTAAAACTACCGACTCGATGCGCTTTGCGTCACAGTTTTTGAGTGAGGCAATGTGCATCGAGGTCCTTGCGAGCGATCTGATGAGCGATTGCACACTTGTTTCTGTGTTTGGCTCGGCCGGCGCATCGGTCTCGAGCAGTAGACGGTCGAGTGGAATCTGTCGGGCATATTCGCGACCGCGCTTGGTGGCGAGCATACGCTCGTTCACGGAAAAATAGCAGCCTGCGTTTCGCGCGCGGACGAGTTCGTCCGAAGTGCCGCTAAACCAGTGGAAGATGATAAAAGGGGAGTCGGGATTTGGGATGAGTAGTCCGTGCGACTCGAGGACGTCCAGTACGGTTCCTGCCGAACGAACGGCGTGAATTGATATCACGCGCCCGGCAAGAGGATGCTGCACAAGTGCATCGCAGAGCCGGTCGAGTGCCTGTATTTGTAATGGCTCGCTTCCAGCAAAGCGTGCGGAAAAGTCGAGCCCGATCTCGCCGATAAAACGCTCTTGTGCAGCGATTTCGCAAAGCAGGTCGATTTCGGGAGCGCTGCATCGGCCGTCGGCGAGCCACCAGGGATGGAGGCCGACGCCCGCGATGATGTTCGGGTGGTGACTGGCGCGTGTTTTTGCTGCCGCGAAGTCGCGTGGGTCGACGCCGCAGTCAAATAGACCCAGGCCCAGTGCCGTTGTCTCATCGGCAACGGTATCCGGGCAGGCCATCAACTCAAGATGACAGTGTGCGTCAAATAACTGCGGTGTCATTGTGGCGTCTCGCTAATCTAGGCGCTGGCCATCGGCGCGCACACGCTCGGTGCCGCGTCCGCTAATCTGGCGGATTACCTCGCCGGCGATCATCTGGCCCATGATGGGCGGCATAAAACTGGCGGTACCCAGCTCGGTACGCTCGTGGATGTTGGAAGGGTCGCGGGGTTGAGTCTTAACCGACTCCTCGCAGCTAAACAGTACGTGCAGGCTCTTGATGCCACGCTTTTTGCATTCTTTGCGCATAATGCGGCTCATGGGGTCACGTACCGTATCGAAAATGTCGGCAAAGCGGAGGCACTCGGGATGGAGTTTGTTGGCCCCGCCCATGGAGCTAACCAAACGAATGTCGCGGTCTTGAGCATATTTGGCAATGGTGAGCTTGGCCGAGATGGTGTCGATGGCGTCGACGACGTAGTCGAGCTTGCCGTCCGTCTGCTCCAAAACGCTCGCGAAGAAATCATCGATGTTGTCGGTCAGCAGGTATTCGGTGCGTTTGATAACGGTGGCGGCGGGATTGATGTCGTGGATCATGGCTTCCATTACATCCACCTTGCGCTTGCCGATGGTGCTGTGAAAGGCGATGGCCTGGCGGTTGATGTTGCTGGGTGCGACGATGTCCTTGTCCAGGATCACAAAATGGCCGATGCCGCCGCGCGCGAGCGCTTCGCAGCAGTTGGAGCCCACGCCGCCGCAGCCGAGCACCAGCACTGTGGCGTTGGCGAGTTTATCGAGCGCCTCGCGGCCCATGATGATCTCGAGCTTGGTGTCGCGTGTCTCGACGGGAGCTGCGGCTGCTGATTCGGTCATAGATATCCTCCGATGGGGAAGCGGGTCGTGTTTAGCTATCGTCATTATAGGTATTATCGCGATTCCATTTGAGACCTTGAGGCTTGTTGAAATGGGGCCAGGATTCGCATAAGATGAAGCAGATGGCACCCGTTGCAGCGGGTTGGCCAACTCCAAAACACGTTTATGGCGTGAGAAGTGGCCGTCTTCGCATTACGCGGAGGCGGCTATTTTTTTGAGTACAAGATTAGACAGTTAGACAAACATCTAAATATCGAGTATAGTGTGCGCGTCATGAGAGATGATGAGAGGAGGTCTTATGCCGGGAGAGGGTTTTAAGGCGCTTGCCGATCCAACGCGACGGCGCATTTTGGAGTTGCTGCGCGAGGGCAATTGCACGGCGGGGGAGCTTGCCGAGCATTTCGATATCAGTAAGCCGTCGCTAAGCCATCACTTGGCGACGCTCAAAAATGCCGGGTTGGTGACCGACGAGCGCCATGGCCAAAACATCGTATACAGCTTAAACACCACCGTCATGCAGGACTTGATTGGCTGGTTTATGGGCTTTACAGACACTGAAGGTGATGAGGATGAATAACGAAAACAAGGGCATTCACGCCACGGGGGTATCGCCGCGTGTATGGGCCATGCTTGTTGTGGTCTGCGCTATTAATGTCGCGGCGCACCTTATGGTGATGCCGAGCCTGCCGGCGCAGATTCCCACGCACTGGGGCGCGAACGGCGCCGTCGACGGTTGGGGTCCTAGCTGGATGGCCTCCGCGCTCGGCGTGCTGCCTCTGGCGCTTCTCGCAATGTTCTGCGTGGTGCCGCGCATCGATCCCAAAGGTGAGGCATATCGAACCTCGGGTAAGTTCTATCAGGGCTTCGTAATTGCCTTCACCTTGTTCATGTGCGCCATAAGCTGGCTGGGAGAGCTTACGGTCTGGGGCGTGGTGCCGGCGGTCGGTTCGGTCAACGTGCTGATTTCCGGTGCTGTCGGTTTGCTGTTCATCGGCGTAGGCAACTACTTGCCGCGTGTGAAGCAGAACTATACGCTCGGTATCAAGACGCCCTGGGCGCTTGCCGATCCCGAGAACTGGCGCCGTACGCAGCGCTTTGGCGGTGCCTGCTTTATGGTGCTGGGTGTTGGCCTGATTGTGATGGGCGTGGCGGGCAGCGTGCTTTCGAGTGAAGTCGTCGCCGCGGTGATTGCGGTTCTGGCGTTTGGTTCAGCCGGAGCTGCCTACGTCTATTCGTATCTGCTGTGGCGTAAATCGCAGCGAGCCGTTCGCTAAGGTTGCGGAAAACTAGCGTACGCTGTTCATATTTTGTTCCGGGGGACTTTTCCCAGGTAGTATTAGGGGGTGTGGGCGACCATGCCCCTTTTTCGTTACGTTTCAGAGCTGGTTTTCTCATTTCGTTTCCACTAAAGCGAATCAAGAATAGGGAAACAGCAGGTAGAAAGGATAAAACAGGCAAATGGCGGAGTTTATCTACCAGATGTATCAGGCTCGTAAGGCCCATGGCGACAAGGTGATCCTTGACGACGTGACCCTGAGCTTCTATCCCGGTGCCAAGATCGGCGTTGTGGGTCCCAACGGCATGGGTAAGTCGACCCTGCTTAAGATTATGGCCGGTATCGAGGAAGTCTCCAACGGCGATGCCAGACTCACCCCCGGCTACACCGTAGGAATCCTGCAGCAGGAGCCGCCGCTCGATGGCGACAAGACCGTCATCGAGAACGTGCGCATGGCATTTGGCGACATGATCGCCAAGGTCGATCGCTTTAACAAGATCGGCGAGGAGATGTGCGACCCGGATTGCGACATGGACGCCCTCATGGCCGAGATGGGAAAGCTCCAGGACGAGATCGACGCCGCCGACGGCTGGGATATCGATTCCAAGCTCGGCCAGGCCATGGACGCCCTGCAGCTGCCCGATTCCGACATGCCGGTCAATGTGCTTTCCGGCGGCGAGCGCCGTCGCGTGGCCCTGTGCAAGCTGCTGCTCGAGGCTCCCGACCTGCTGTTGCTTGACGAGCCCACGAACCACCTGGACGCCGAGTCTATCCTGTGGCTCGAGCACTTCCTGCACAACTACCGGGGCGCGGTGCTTGCCGTCACACACGATCGCTACTTCTTGGATAACGTTGCCGAGTGGATCTGCGAGGTCGACCGCGGTCACCTTTATCCCTACAAGGGCAACTACTCCACGTATCTGGAGACCAAAGCCGCCCGTATCGAGGCGCAGGGCAACCGCGATGCCAAGCTCGCCAAGCGCATGGAGGCCGAGCTCGAGTGGGTACGCAGCTCGCCCAAGGCTCGCCAGGCCAAGAACAAGGCCCGTCTGGCTCGCTACGAGGAGATGGAGGCCGAGGCCCGCGCAAGCCAGAAGCTCGACTGGACCGACATCCGCATCCCTGTGGGCCCGCGTCTGGGCAACAAGGTGCTCGAGGCCCATCACCTGCACAAGGAGTTCGATGGCCGCGTGCTCATCGATGACCTTTCGTTCACCCTGCCGCGCAACGGCATTGTGGGCGTTATCGGCCCCAACGGTGTCGGTAAGACCACGCTGTTCAAGACGATTGTGGGCCTGGAGCCGCTGACTTCGGGCGAGCTCGAGGTGGGCGAGACCGTCAAGATTTCTTACGTCGATCAGAACCGTTCCGGCATCGACCCCGACAAGAACCTGTGGGAGGTCGTCTCGGATGGCCTGGACCACATGATGGTCGGCGAGACCGAGGTTCCGAGCCGCGCTTATGTGGCGAGCTTTGGCTTTAAGGGCCAGGACCAGCAGAAGCGCGCTGGCGTACTCTCCGGTGGCGAGCGCAACCGTCTGAACTTGGCGCTTACGCTCAAGCAGGGCGGCAACCTGCTGCTCCTCGACGAGCCCACGAACGACCTCGACGTCGAGACGCTGTCCTCGCTTGAAGCGGCGCTGCTCGAGTTCCCGGGCTGCTCGGTGGTCATTAGCCACGACCGTATGTTCCTGGACCGCGTCGCCACGCACATCCTGGCGTGGGAGGGCACCGACGAGAATCCGGGCAACTGGTATTGGTTCGAGGGCAACTTCGAGGCCTATCAGGCCAACCGTATCGAGCGCCTGGGCGAGGACGCAGCCCAGCCGCATCGTATTCACCGCAAGCTGACGCGCGATTAGTAGCAAGTAGAAAGGCCGCCAGCAAGGGCGGCCTTTCTTGTAGCAATTGCACTGCAGCTATGCCCTGGCTGCTGGTTTGATTCATATCAAAGTCATCTCTTTGGGATTAAAGCCCGTTTTTGCTATGAGTGATTTTCTAATTCCGTTTAAAACGTAAAGACGTATTGGGCTACAAGGACATAAGCAAATCGAATTGAAATATAACCAGTGCTGTAACGTTACAAAAAAGGTTATAGAATAGGAGTATCTTATAAGTCGCTCCTCTAGAAAGAAGAACATATGCTTTCGCGTCGTCGTTTTCTGCAACTTGTCGCGTCTTCAATTGTCGCCTTAGCCGCACGTCCGAAAGAGGTTTTTGCTTCGACGGGCAATATTGATGGTGAGCAGATACAATTTACTTCAGAAATTGCGCAAGAGCTTGCCGATAAATATATAAAGGGACTCCTCGGCTCTTCGTATACGCCCTCTGACCCTATTCCTTTTGTAGACGTTGATGGGTCCCCGCTTGGCTACATTGTTCCGGTTGTGACATTCAATAGAGCCGCGGGCTATTTGGTTTTAGATGCTTCAGATGATGAAATACTTACGGGATATCGTTTTGGAGACGGCTTAGTCAGCCCTATGGATCGGGGAGGAGATCTTGGTGTTGAGTCTTATTCTTTCAATAACCCAGTCGTAATGATCAATCCATTCGAATTCGGTGTGCAATCTTTGGACGGTTCAATAACAACAAATTGCGGAAGAACAATCCCGGCTGTTTCCATAGAAGGACGGCCTGTCGTTTTATCGAATAAACCTTCAAGCTGGAACGATGTCGTAATTTACGCAACTCAAATGCAGGATTACACAGTATCTGGATTTCGTTCCATTTCTCAGTTTATGTCATATGATGAAAGCGAGATTAAGAGGCTTACTGCCCACTATGCTTGTATGGTGACAGCTTTTTCGAACGTTGCGGAACTGTATGGCATTGCCAATTTATATAGCGACCCTTCGCAATATATGCAGATATGGAATTACACCAATACCCATGCTCTTTCCGATGAAGAACAGACTGTTCCCGGCGTTGTTTTGGGCGGAACGCCGATATCAACCTGTGCAACGGGGTTTACAAATTACTGCGCAAGCAGAGGAAGTACTCTTATCGCCCGCACTGTCTCCTCTCCGGCTATCGCGAGCATTCAAAATGAGATTAACTCTAATAGACCGAATGTTTTACATGCGAGTTTGTACAACGGATCAGCCCATTCTGTAACAGCGGAGGCTTACGCCACACTTACTGGTAAGAAAACTGGAGAGACAAGGCAGATGATTGGCATAGCGGACGGCTGGAATTCATCTTTATCCTTCCTGAAGTATGATCAGAGCTATTATGCGTGGACTTATGGAACGACTTTTTCGAAGTAGGGCGATTCGTCTAGCTCTGTCTTTGGTGCTGATGGCTTCATTGGTGGGCTGTTCAACAAAGGAAGAGATATCGCGCGGAGGTTCCGGAGAAGTGACTGGGACAGACTCAGGTTCATTAGAAATAGCTGGCGGGCATGCCGATGTGATGTTACAAGGAGAAGGCGTGCTTAGGTCGATTGATGCTGAAGACGCTGTCTGCTCAATAGAGGATTTGAAGACAGGTGAAACTGCATCGTACCGAGTTTCAGATAATGCTGCGAATATGATTGAGTCGATACCGACTGGAGCGCAGGTTTCTTTTAGATACTTTGCTCCGCAACTTGAGGATGAGCTTGCTTCTCTGGTGTCTATATGCGCCGATGACAACTAAAAGGCCTGAATTCAAACGGCCTCGGATGGTCAATTGGCTATCCGAGGCCGTTTTTTACTCGACCGGGGCTTCGACCTTGTCGATGGCCCAGGTGGCTCCGAGGCCGCCGGTGGTGTTGCGGCGAATGCGTACGGTGACTTCGTGGCGTTTGCCGGCCTGTGTGTAGCGCAGGGGGAAGCTCGCGCGGTTACGGCCAGCCTCGATGGTACCGCGCTCGCGAGCGATCCAGTAGTACTCGCCGACGATGCCGAGGGTGTCGGCGCCGTAGGGGAGATAAGTCGACAGCTGGTGCAGCAGCGGACTAGGGCAGAAGACCTCGGTCGCGAAATCGATGGGGAAGTCCCCGGGGATGGTCGGTGCTGCGGGAGCGGGGGCCGGTGCTGAATTGGGGACCGGAGTCGGTGCAGGTGTGGGAGCCTGGTCACAGGCGGGTGCGGATGCGGACTCAATGACAGGTGCAGACTCAGATGCCGCTTCTGGCTTAGCTATGGAATCTGTCGGTTCCACGGAGATGGACGTGTCTTCGGTCCCGGTTTTGGCACCGGCCTGCGGAGTGTCCTCTGCCTCGACGTTCGGCTTGGCCTCGACCGGCGTGGATACCATGGTGGTGATGCCGGCGTTGGCGTTCTCGGGGCCATAGACAACCGTGAGCGAGATGGCGGGCTGCGGCGTCTCGGGGTCCGGCGTCGCCTCGG
>CABPXT010000085.1:0-8571 GCA_902461405.1 uncultured Collinsella sp. | reverse complement strand
GTTCGAGGCGAAAACCCCCCTCAGCGGCCTTGGCAAAGCCACAAACTGGTATATCGAGCCCAAGAGCCTCAAGTTGCTTGATCGCAGCGGTCAATTGCGGCTTACCGCCATCGACAACGAGCAAATCGGGGCGCGAGCCAAAGCGCTCGTCGGCCATGCGCTCGGGAGCATAACGTCGTCCCAAAACCTCGGACATCGACACGAAGTCGTTTGCCTCGTCCAATTCGGCCTGAATTTTATAACGACGATACTGGCTCTTGTCGGCGCGCCCGTTGGTAAACACCACCATCGAGGCGACCGTAAAGGTGCCATGCAGTGTAGAGATATCGAAGCACTCGATACGCAACGGCGGCGATGGCAGCGCCAACGCACTTTCGAGCTCCAGGAGCGCTTGATTGGTGCGGTCGTCAGCGTACCCCGTTCGCATCATGTAGCGCATGAGGGCATGGCGCGCATTTTTGGATGCCATATCGAGCAGACGGTGCTTTTCGCCACGCTGCGGCCTATGGAGATGGCAGGAACGCTCACGCTTGCCCGCAAGCCACTCCCCCAGCGCCTCCGCATCCTCAAGCTCGACCGAGAGGTTGACCTCAGCTGGAATATCAGCCGTCTCATCGTAATAGCGTTTAAGAAAGCCCGACTGGAGCTCTTCCTCGTCAACATCAAGACCCTTGTCGAGAATGAACTCGCAGGTGCGAACTGTTCGGCCCTCGCGAACGACGAAGACGCAAGCGGCGGAGATGGTCTCCTCGCGATAGAAACCGATGACATCGATATCGACACTGGAGGGAAAAACGACTTGCTGGCGATCGTCCAGACCCCTGATGACCTCCAAACGACGTTTGACGCGTGCCGCGCGCTCAAAGTCGAGCGCCTCGGCGGCCTCCGTCATCTCGGATGTCAGCTCGTCGACGACGTCCTTGCGATGGCCAGACAAAAAACGTTCGACACGTTTGACGTTCTTGGCATAGTCTGCCGGGGAAATCGCGCCGACACACGCACCCGGGCCGCGCCCGACATGGTAGTCAAAGCAGGGGCGCCCGTTTTGCGCGCAAATCATATTGACGATGTCTTCCTCGCCCTTGTGGGACTCGACGATACGGCGACAACGACGCCACTCCGCACAGGATGCGGAGCAGATGGGGATAACCTTGCGCAGCGTATCTATCGTCTCACGTGCCGCGCGGCTATCGGTATAAGGTCCAAAATAGCGCGTTCCCGGCTTATGACGCTCACGCGTGTATTTGATAGCGGGATACAGGTCGCCCTTTGTAATGGCGATAAAGGGGTAGCTCTTGTCATCCTTGAGGTCGACATTAAAGTACGGATGGTACTGACCAATCAAATTGCGCTCGAGCACCAACGCCTCGTGCTCGGTCTCCACCACGATATAGTCAAAGCTCGCCACCAGCTGCATCATCAGTGGGATCTTCTGGCGCTCGTCCTGCAGCGTCACGTACTGACGCATACGGGCGCGCAGGTTTTTCGCCTTGCCCACGTAGATGACATCGCCCTTGGCGTCTTTCCAAAGGTAGCAGCCGGGCTGCGTGGGAACGCGCGAAACCTGCTCGGCAAGCGTTGGAATGTTGTCGTGACCGGCCACGCGCACCTACTTGCGACGAATCAGCGCCGAGACCTCGGACATCTTAAGGACGACGGCAAGGCCAAAGGTAACAGCAAGCGAGACGACACCCGCAACGCAAACGTAGCCAAGAGTAATCAGAATCGAGCCGCCAAGTGCCCCGACAAAGTGTTCAAGCGCCCACATGACGCCGGCGCCTGCGGCAGCACCCAGGCCACCGAGCAAAAGGCCAAAGAAACCGCCATGCAGGATAGATTTAACCTGAAGACCACGCAGGCGACGACGCAGCCACCACAGCGAACAACCGACCAAGATCACGTAGTCGACGACATACGAAAGCGCGATTGCCGGCATACCGAAGCCCAGTACAACGCCAAACAGCAGAACTGAGCCGGCCTGGCCGATGGCAGAATACAGGCAATAGCGGCTATAGGGCTTCATGTCGAGCAAGGCAGAGAAGCTCTTCTGCATCAACACGACCACGCCGTAGAGCGGCAGCGAGAACGCCAGGTAGACAAGGAACTCGGACACCAGCGCCACGCCGGACTCATCAAACTTGCCGGCACAGTAAATCATGTTGAGCGGACGCGCGAAGACAATCAGGTACAGCGCGAACGGAATCAGGAAGAACAGCATCTGGGCGACGCCACGCGAAATGCCCGTGCGAACGCTGTCGTAATCCTTCTCCTGTGCGTCGTGAGAGAGCTCGGTATAGAGCGCCGTCGAAAGCGAGGCGGCAATCAGCGCGTAGGGCAGCGTGTACCACAGGCGCGCATAGGCGATGACGGAAGGACCAGTCTCGGGCTGGACCACCAGCGCAGCAGCGTTGGTGATAGAAGTCGAGACAAACATGCACACCGTGGCGAGCAGCGTCGGGATACCGAGCGCAATCGTCTGGCGCAGTGCGGGGTCCTTAAAGTCGATATGGATATGGGGATGCACGCCGTGCTTGCCAAGCGCGGGGATCTGACATGCCATCTGAACAAAGACACCGAGGGTCGTACCGGCCGCAATCAAGATGATGCCGGCACGTTCGCCAAACTGTGCGGACACGGGCGCAAAGCCCATAAAGCTCGCAATGACGATCACATTGTTGAGGACCGGGGCAAACGTCGACCAGAAGTAGTCGCGGTGTGCGTTGAGGACGCCCGAAAACACCGAGCCCAAACCATAAAACAGAATCTGGATGGCAAAGAAACGGAACATGAACGCAGCGGTATCCATGCTGCCGCCGTCACCCGAAAGGAACGATTGCGTCCAGATAAAGCCCGGGGCGAACACGGTCCCCAGCAACGAAATGCCACCCAGCACCAATAGCAGAATACCGAGCAGGTTGCCCACGTACTCGTTAGAGGCCTCGCGACCCTGCTCACGCCTCACGCCCATGTACACGGGCAAGAACGCCGTCACGAGCATGCCGCCCATCACGAGTTCGTAGAGCATATTGGGCAGGTTGTTGGCGACCTGATAGGAAGACGAGAGCAGCGACATGCCGATAGCGGCCGCCATTGCCCACGTGCGGATAAAACCGGTGACGCGAGACACGATGGTCAGGATGGTCATAAGCCCGGCGGAACGACCAACCGTGGAGTAGTCCGACGAGCCCATGTCGTCAGTGCCATCTCGCGACGAAGAAGCTTCGGATGAGGGTGTCTGAGGCGCAGATTCTTCTGCAAAATGAGCTCCGCGCTTCAATTCTTCCTGCGGCATCGCTCAGTCCTCTCTCGTAATCGCGGCAACTGTCGCCCCGCAAAATGCAATTAAATCATCGGGTGCAAGCTCGAGCTGATAACCACGCTTGCCTCCCGAAATAAAAATGGTATCCCAAAGGACACATGTTTCATCAATGAGCGTCCGGTAGCGTTTTTTCATACCGACCGGACTGCAGCCGCCGCGAACGTAGCCAGTCGCCGCAAGCAAATCCTTCACATGCATCATGGCCAAGGACTTCTCCCCCGCGGCACGCGCGGCGGACTTTAGATCGAGCTCGTCGGCAACAGGGATGCAGCACACGACATGGTCGTTGGACGGCGTCACGCAGACCAAGGTCTTAAATCCTTGTCCGGGCTCCTCGCCAAGCTGCTCCGAAATCGCGACCCCCAGGCCCGCCGACTCATCACCATCGTCTTCGTACGTATGTAGAACATAGGAAATGCCGGCGCTTTCCAGCTCGCGCATCGCATTGGTTTTTGGCGTCTTTACAGCCTTTGCCATGGCATATCCTTTCCCTCGCATTCGGACGCAAGGATTAAGTATATGTCCAATTCGGCTGCATACGTCACTTCGACACAGCAAGCGCCATCGAATCACAAGGAGTCGATGGCGCCCATAAACTGAATCGCCTATTTATTGAGCATCAAGTTGAGCCTGACGCTCCCGGTCACGCCTGAGCAACGGCGCCAAAAACTTGCCCGTATAACTTTGCGGACAGTCCGCAACCTGCTCCGGTGTGCCCGAAACCACGACGGTTCCGCCGCCGTTACCGCCCTCGGGGCCCATATCGATCAGGCGGTCGGCAACCTTGATGACATCAAGGTTGTGTTCAATCACCAGCACCGTGTTGCCCGCATCGACCAAGCGCTGCAGCACATCGAGCAGCTGGCGGACGTCCTCAAAATGAAGGCCGGTCGTCGGCTCATCCAAAATATAGAACGTCTTGCCCGTCTGGCGTCGATGAAGCTCCTTGGCGAGCTTCACACGCTGCGCCTCGCCGCCCGAGAGCGTCGTAGCGGGCTGGCCCAGGCTCACGTAGCCCAAGCCTACATCGTACAGCGTCTGGAGCTTGCGCTTAATCTGCGGGATATTCCCAAAGAAGGCCAGTGCCTCGGTGACGCTCATGTCGAGCACGTCCGAGATGGTCTTACCACGGTAGGTGACCTCAAGCGTCTCGCGGTTATAGCGTTTGCCGCCGCAGACCTCACAGGGGACATAGATATCGGGAAGGAAGTGCATCTCGATCTTAATTTGTCCGTCGCCCTTGCATGCTTCGCAGCGACCGCCGCTCACGTTAAAGGAGAAACGTCCCGGCGAGTAGCCGCGCGCCTTCGACTCCGGCGTACTCGCAAACAGCGCGCGAAGATCATCCCACAGGCCAATGTACGTAGCAGGGTTGGAACGCGGCGTGCGGCCAATCGGCGACTGGTCGATATCGATAACCTTATCGATACACTCGATGCCCTCGATTTTCTTATACGGACCCACAGGGCGCGTCGAACGGTGAATGGCATTCGTAAGGGCAGGTGCGATAGTGTCGGTAACCAGGGAGCTCTTACCCGATCCCGACACGCCGGTAACGACCGTAAGCGTACCAAACTCGATCTTGGCGGTAACGTTTTTGAGGTTGTTGGCGCGGGCGCCCGTGATCTTAAGGCAGCCGCGACCGGGCTTGCGGCGTTCATCGGGAACCCGAATCATTCGCTTGCCGGTCAGGTAGGCACCCGTCATCGAATCGGGGCACGCCATGATATCGGCAGGCGTTCCCGCGGCGACCACGTGTCCGCCGTTCACGCCCGCACCGGGGCCCATGTCGATCACATAGTCGGCAGCACGAATCGTATCCTCATCATGCTCGACGACGATGACGGTATTGCCGATATCGCGTAGGCGCTCAAGCGTCTTGATCAGGCGCTCGTTATCGCGCTGATGGAGGCCAATCGATGGCTCGTCCAAAATGTACAGGACACCCATGAGGCCGGCGCCGATCTGCGTTGCCAGGCGAATGCGCTGGGCCTCGCCTCCGGAAAGCGTCGCCGAGGCACGATCGAGGGTCAGATAGTCGAGTCCGACATCGACCAGAAAACGCAAGCGCTCCAGGATTTCCTTAACGATGCGCCCGCCGATAAATTGTTGGCGCTCGGTAAGCTCCAAGCCCTCAAAAAACTCGAGCGACTCGCGGCACGATAGGCAGCAGACCTCGTAAATGGACTTACCGCCTACGGTAACAGCGAGCATCTCGGGGCGCAGACGAGCACCGTGGCAGCTCGAGCACGGCTCCTCGCGGATGTACTTCTCCAAGCGCGCCTTGGTGTTCTCATTCGTCGTCTCGGTATAGCGCTCGTACAGGATATTGCGCACGCCCGAGAACTTGGTGTCCCACTGGCTGCGGCGCCCATCGAGCTTTTGGTAGTCGACCGAAATCTTCTGGTCGCCCATGCCGTCTAAAAACGCGCGACGCACCCGCGGAGGCAGATCCTCCCACGGCGTATCGGCGCTCACCTTAAAGTGTTTGCAGACCGCAGCGAAAATCTGCGGATAGTAGTTAGAGTTGCCAAACAGGCTGCCAAAGACCCCGTCGGCGATCGACTTCGAGGGGTCTTCGATTAGGGCCTCGGCATCGACCGTCTTCTTAAAGCCCAGGCCATCGCACTCGGGGCACGCGCCATAGGGCGCGTTGAACGAGAAATCACGCGGCTGCAGGTCATCGATGGAGTGCCCATGCTCCGGGCACGCTAACGCCAGCGAATACTCCAGCAACTCGCCTTCGGTCCCCTCGGGAGCGTCGCGGTCGGGCAGCAAGTATACGTTCACATTGCCGTGCGCCAGCGCGGTCGCCTGCTCAACAGACTCGGCGATACGGCCCAGAGAGTTCTCACGGATCACGATGCGGTCGACCACGACCTCGATATCGTGCTTGAACTTCTTGTCCAGATCGATCGGATCGTCGAGCGAGCGCACTTCACCGTCGACACGCACGCGGCTAAAGCCCTCGGCGCGAAGATCCTCAAACAGTTTGGTGTACTCGCCTTTTCGCCCGCGCACCACCGGTGCCAGCACAAACGCGCGGCGGCCCTCCCCCGCCGTCAAGACCTTGTCGGCAACCTGGTCGGTCGTCTGGCGCTCAATGACACGGCCGCATTCGGGACAGTGCGGGGTGCCCACACGGGCGAACAGCAGGCGCAGATAGTCATAAATCTCGGTTACGGTGCCAACCGTCGAGCGAGGGTTTTTAGACGTCGTCTTTTGGTCGATCGACACCGCCGGCGAAAGGCCGTCGATTGAATCCAAGTCGGGTTTGTCCATCTGGCCCAAGAACTGGCGCGCATAACTCGAAAGGCTCTCGACGTATCGACGCTGGCCCTCGGCATAGATAGTGTCGAATGCCAGCGAACTCTTGCCCGAGCCAGAAAGACCGGTAATGACCACGAGTTGGTCACGCGGAATGGAAACATCGATATCACGGAGGTTGTGCTCACGAGCGCCGCGAATAACGATAGAAGAATCAGACATGGAAGCTCCTTGCCTCCTATTGCATCGAATCATACTGCTGATGAGTTTAGCGCACTCGACGCGCACAGATGTTCGTAATACAAGATTCGCAGACCTTTAGCTTTGCGTATCGGGCGCTTTGTTTCTCGAAATGCCGTGGAAAGGTTACAGTAATCTAATACTGAACTTAATTTGCTGTACCAGAGGAACGTCCATGACCGAAGATATCCCCCTTGAAATCACTTCGAGCGACATGGCCAATCTGCCCATATTCATCGCCGTCCTTATCGTGGCCGCCGTCGTCGTGCGCGTGTATTTTTCAATCAAACGCAACGAAAAGCCACCCATTGCCCGCGTCTTTTGGTGCGCGACGCTCCTCATCCCGCTCGGCGTGGTAGCTGCATGGGTTACGAATCAATTGCTCGTAAATGAGGGCAGCTCCCTATGGGTCCTTTCTTATTCGGCGCTCGGTGCTGCCGCCGTCATGCTTCTTGTCGAGCCCTTGGTTTCGGGACCTATCGACCAAACCGACCTTGCGACGGGAACGGTTGCCTGTATTTGCCGTGACATCCTTGTCATCGCCGCTGTTTCAGCGCTCTCGTTCGTTTCACTCGAAATTGCCTGCAACGAAACGTTCTATCGCATTCCCGCCAACTCATTCGGGTTTTCCGTCGGGCTGCTCGCGACGGTTCTGCTCTCCCTTTATTTGCTGGGACAGCGTCATGGAGGCGTCATGGCTCTCGTGCCCGTCGTCTGCTGCATCCTTGGCATTGCCGAGCACTTCGTCATAACGTTTAAAGGCGAAGCCATCCTGCCAAGCGATATCTTGGCCCTTGGCACCGCAATGGAAGTGAGCGAGGGATACGAGTTTACCTTTACCGCCGGAATCGTAACCTCTCTCGCCCTGCTGGAGATTTCCCTGGGGCTTCTTTCGCTCATCCGACCGCGAAAGCTCCGTACGCCCACCCATGTCTTCCCCGCTATCGCCGCTAACCTCTGTGCTTTTCTGCTAGTGACCGTTGTGGGGCTCTCAGGCTTTTCCAACATCGACTTGGAGCAGGCGCTGGATTTTGGATTTGACCGTTGGCAGCCCATCACCACGTATGCGTCTCAGGGTTTTATCACTTCGTTCACCGAAATGGTCAACGAGTTGCCCATTGAGAAGCCCGAAGACTATACGCCCGATGAGGCGCAGAGCATCGAGCAGGAGCTCGCCGCCGTCTACGACAGCACATATGGCTCGAGCGAGCAGCGCGCGGCGGCCGTTGCCCAGTTCAATGAAATCAAGCCGACGATTGTTGCCGTCATGAACGAGAGTTTTAGCGACCTTTCGTGCTTTGAGCAGCTCCAGACGGCCGGGTACACCGGCCCCGCATTCTACAACTCGCTTCCCGACACACTTGTTCGCGGCACCATGCTCGCTTCGGTCGCCGGTGGCGGAACGGCAAACTCCGAATTCGAATTTTTGACCGGAGCGACAACGGCCTTTGTCGGATTAGGCAAAATCCCCTATCAGCTGTATCAGATGAATGGCGTCAACAGCCTGGCAAAGGACCTTAAAGAGCTTGGGTATACCGCTAACGCTATGCACCCGCAAAACCCCGTCAACTACCATCGCGATAAAATCTATCAGCAGCTGGGCTTTGGAGACTTTCTTTCAATCGGCGATTTCGAAGGTGCGCCCTATTACCATGCCGGCGTATGCGACTACGCCACCTACGACAAGATACTCGACCTGCTTAGAACCGACGAAGCCCCGCAGTTCATCTTTGACGTCACGATGC
>CABPXT010000084.1:0-8580 GCA_902461405.1 uncultured Collinsella sp. | reverse complement strand
ACCGCGACAACGGGCGGCCCCGGGCCCGCGGGGTACCCCCCCGCCATGATACGCGCCGCGCACTTGGCCAGCGGCACGCCGGTGGCCTTGGAAATAAACGGCACGGTGCGGCTCGCGCGCGGGTTTGCCTCGATCACGTAGACGGTCTCGCCCTTGATGGCGTACTGCACGTTGACCAGGCCGCGGACTCCCAGGGCCATCGCGATGCGGCGCGTGGTCTCGCGAAGCTTTGCCTGCAGGCTCTCGCTAAAGCTGAACGGCGGGATGCAGGTTGCGGAGTCGCCGGAATGGATACCAGCCTCCTCGATATGCTCCAGGATACCGCCAATGTAGACCTCTTCGCCATCGCACAGGGCGTCGACGTCGGACTCGATCGCACCCTCCAGGAAGCGGTCCAGATACACCGGGTAGTCGGGGCTAATGCGCGCAGCCTCGGCCATGTAATCGCGCAGATGCTCGGCATCGTAGGCGATCATCATGCCGCGACCGCCCAGCACGTAGCTCGGACGCACCAGCAGCGGGTAGCCAATGTGCGCAGCCACGGCCTCGGCCTCCTCAAACGAGGTGGCTTGGCCCGCCGGCGGGTACATGATGCCCAGCTTGTCGAGCAGAGCGGCGAAGCGCTCGCGGTCCTCGGCAAAGTCGATGGCATCGGGCTTGGTGCCCATAATGTTCACGCCGCTCTCCTCGAGCATACGCGCCAGCTTAAGCGGAGTCTGGCCGCCGAGCGTCACCACGACGCCGTCGGGTCGCTCAACATCGATAACGTCCATGACGTCCTCGTAGGTAAGCGGCTCAAAGTACAAGCGGTCCGAGGTGTCGTAGTCAGTCGAGACGGTCTCGGGGTTGCAGTTGACCATGATGGTCTCGAAGCCGCGGGCCGCCAGCGCGTAGCTCGCGTGCACGCAGCAGTAATCGAACTCGATACCCTGGCCAATGCGGTTGGGGCCGGCGCCCAGGATCATCGCCTTGGGCCTGTCCGCCGGCGTGGTCTCGTCGGGAGCCACGCACTTCTTGGCATCCGGGCTCGTGCGGTAGATGTTCTCGTACGTCTTGTAGTGGTACTCCGTGGCGCTCGAGAACTCCGCAGCGCAGGTATCAACCGTCTTCATGCTGGGAACCACGCCCAGACCCTTGCGATAGGCGCGCACAAAGCGCTCATCGGAGCCGGTCAGCGCGGCGATCTCGGCATCGCTCGTGCCATACTGCTTGAGCAGGCGCATCGCGTCGGCGTCAATGTCCTCCACGCGCAGGCCGCGAATGCTCTCCTGGACCTGCACCATATCGTTGATGCGGTTGAGATACCACGGATCGATACCGCAGATGGCATGGATACGCGCAACATCCCAGCCGCGGCGCAGGGCCTCGACCACAAAGAAGATGCGGTGCTCGGTCGGCGTGGCCACGGCCTGAGCGAGCTCATCGTCGCTCAGCTTGTCGGCACCTTCCTTGCCACCGGCGCAAATGCCCTGGTGTCCGTCCTCCAGCGAGCGCATGGCCTTGCCAAAGGCCTCCTCAAAGGTACGGCCGATCGCCATGATCTCGCCCACGGCCTTCATGCGCGTGGTGAGCGTGGGGTCGGTGCCCTTGAACTTCTCAAAGGCGAAGCGCGGCACTTTGACCACGCAGTAATCGATCGTGGGCTCAAAGCAGGCGGGCGTTGCCTTGGTAATGTCGTTGACGATCTCGTCGAGCGTATAGCCCACAGCCAGGCGCGCGGCGGCCTTGGCGATGGGGAAACCCGTGGCCTTGGAGGCCAGCGCGGACGAACGGCTCACGCGCGGGTTCATCTCGATGACAATCAGGCGGCCGGTCTGCGGGTTCACGGCAAACTGCACGTTAGAGCCGCCGGTCTCGACGCCGATCTTCTCCAAGATAGCGAGCGAGGCGACACGCATGCGCTGATACTCAAGGTCGGAGAGGGTCTGCGCCGGCGCCACGGTGATGGAGTCGCCGGTATGCACGCCCATGGGGTCGAGATTCTCGATGGAGCACACGATGATGCCGTTGCCGGCATGGTCGCGCATGACCTCCATCTCGTACTCTTTCCAGCCCTCGATGGACTCCTCGACCAGCACCTCGTGGGCAGGCGAGAGTTCCAGGCCCTGGCTCACGATGGAGACGAGCTCCTCGTGGGTGTGAGCGATGCCGCCGCCGGCGCCGCCGAGGGTAAAGCTCGGGCGCAGTACACAGGGAAAGCCCACGCGCTCGGCGATAGCCTCGGCGTCGGCCACGCTGTAGGCATAGCCCGAGCGCGCGACCTCCAGGCCGATCTCGGCCATGGCCTCGTTAAAGAGCTTGCGGTCCTCGCCGCGCTCGATAGCGGCCAGGTCGCAGCCGATCATCTCGACGCCGTACTTGTCCAGCGTGCCGTCTTTCGCCAGCTCGACGGCGGCGTTCAGACCGGTCTGGCCGCCCAGCGTGGGCAGCAGCGCGTCCGGGCGCTCTTTCTTGATTACGCGCTCGATAAACTCGGCGGTGATGGGCTCGACATAGGTGCGGTCGGCAAGACCCGGGTCGGTCATGATGGTCGCCGGGTTGGAGTTGACCAGGATGACCTCAAAGCCATCCTCCTTGAGCACCTTGCAGGCCTGGGCGCCGGAGTAGTCGAACTCACAGGCCTGGCCAATAACGATGGGGCCCGAACCAATGACGAGGATGCGCTTGATGTCGGTACGTTTAGGCATGTTTAAAACCTCCTAGAGAGGCTGACTCAATGTTTTGAAAAAGTCAGCGAGGGTGCAGCTGGTGCATCAGGTTGCCGTGATGCGAGGGCGCGCTGGGCTTATGCCCGCGCGTCCGAAGCAGAACGGCAAGATGATGTGCCAGATGCAGCCGCAGCGTCGACCGGTCCGCCGTTCGGTAGAACGGCGGAACCACCATCGGCAAAATTCCAGCCGGCGAGGCGGTCCTTCGCGGTGTCGATGTCCAGGTAGTTCTCCTCGCCGTCCATGAGTCGCGTAAAGGCGGTAAAGAGATAGTGGGCATCGGTGGGACCGGGCGAGGCCTCGGGGTGGTACTGGACCGAGAAGCACGGGGCGTCGAGCAGCTGGATGCCCTCGGCGGTGCCGTCGTTGAGGTTCACGTGCGTCAGGCGAATGCGGCCGAAGCGCTCGTTCATCACGACCGGCGCGATGCCGCGACGCACCCAGGCGCGCAGGTCGCCATCGGCCGCATGCTCGGTCTCGCCGCCGGAAAGTTCCGGGATCAGTTTGCCCAGACTGGGGAACAGCAGGCCAAAGCCGTGGTTTTGCGCGGTAATCTCCACGCGACGGCTCACCAGGTTCATAACCGGCTGGTTACCGCCACGGTGACCGAACTTAAGCTTTTCCATTTGGGCGCCGCACGCCAAGCTGATCATCTGGTGACCAAGGCAAATGCCAAAGACCGGCACCTTGCCGATCAGCTGCTGCACCTGCTCGTAGGTCTCCACCACGGCATCGGGGTCGCCGGGGCCGTTGGATAAAAAGACGCCGTCGGGATTCATGTCGAGCACCTCACTCGCGGGCGTATCCCACGGCACGACAGTAAGGTCGCAGCCGGCGCGGACGAGGCCCTCCAGAATGCCGCGCTTGACGCCGCAGTCGTAGGCGACCACGTTGTGGCGGAAAGGAGCGGCAGGGGCAAGCGCAAAATTATGCTCGGCGGGCAGATCGCTCGCGGCAAAAGCGTGGGGCTCAGAGCAACTCACGGTCTTGACCAGATTCTCGCCCACCAGCGTCGGCGCTGCGGTCAGACGCTCGGCAAGCTCGTCGACGTCAAAGATCTCGGTCGAGATAATGCCCATCTTGGAGCCGTTGTCGCGCAGGTGGCGCACCAAAGCGCGGGTGTCGACGCCCTCGATAGCGACGATGCCGTGAGCACGCAGGTATTCCGGCACGCTGACGGCCGAGCGCCAGTTAGAAGGCGTGGCGCACATGTCGCGCACGATCATGCCACGCATGGCAGGAGCGCTCGCAGGGCGAGCGGCGTCACCGGGGAAGGCCGACTGGACGTCGGTCTCATCAATTCCGTAGTTGCCGATCTGCGGATAGGTCATGGTTACGATTTGGCCGGCATAGCTCGGATCGGTCATGACCTCAAAATAGCCCTCGAGCGAGGTGTTGAAGCAGACTTCGCCGGTCGCGGTGCCCTCGGCGCCGCATGCACGGCCATAAAAAATGGTCCCATCCTCAAGATACAGGATGCAGGGACCGCAGGTGCCCTTGCTGGTTTTTGCCAGCATACGCTGGCACAACTCGCTGGGCGCGATGGTGCGGGCGGCAGCGCCCGCAATATGGTTGTTCGCCATAATTCTCCTTCCCGGTCTCACAGGACCGGCTTAAAGGTTGGTAGTTAGGCCTCGCGGTATTCTAACCGTAAGCATCGCCTATGGCATTAATTACATAGAATTGTTTACAAAATGATAATTATGACTTCCCATGCATAATGTTTTTTCTGGGACGGGGATTAAAAATCATCCCGCGTGGGCTTGTGACTCACGCGGGATGATTCGCTTTATTTATCCTGCTCCAGCAGATCGGACGGCGTGCGATCAGGCTTGCCACCGCGGAAGATCTCGCGACCGTGCAGGCGATGCTCCAAGTCGCGCTCGGCCTTTTCTTCCGTGATCTTGGTCTGGCTTACCGCCGGGTCCTCGATAAGCGACGAAACCGAGTTCACCTGCTTTTGGATGCGCTCGGTAATCGTGTCGTCCATGCTCACGATGCGCATCTTCCAGTCGATACTCGTGGCATTTGACGAGCTCTTGGTCCACACGAACGTCAGAATGGCACTCTGATGGCCCCGTGCGGGAAACATGCCAAAGAAAGAGTCGTGCTGGATCTTGCTGTCTTCGTCGATATAGGCGTGCACGTTATACACCACGCGGTCGATCTTATCGTTGAGCAGCGCGTTGGTCGCAAGTGCCGCGGCCTGGATCTGCCCGTTGGACAGCAGCTCAAGCTCGTTGGCAGACGATGTGTCCAACACCGTTACCTCGACCGTGCCCGTACGTTCATCGGCTTCATCGACGGTAAAGTCGAGCGGGAACTGCGTAAAGCCGTTGCCCCACTCGAGTCCACCCTTGAGTGCTGTAGAAACGGTATCGACCGAAACGCTCTCGGACAGGTTGGCAGTGTTCAAGCGGCGCATCACGCCGTAGCCGATCTGCATGCCCACGATCAGCACCAGGATGCCGATGACCACAGCCATGGCGGTCTTCGTAATGGTATGGCTCACCTGCGAGCCCGAAGGGTCGTCCTCGGACAGCGGGTCAATCTGCTTTGTCTGGCTTGCGCGATCTTCGCTGCGAAGCTGCGCCAGCGCCGCCTTGTCTCCGCGCTTGGCAGCAGCCTCTTTTTCGCGCATGCGCTCGGTGCGCTTTTTGGCAAGCGTCGGATCCAAAACGCCGGATGCGTCGATCTCGGAGAATAACTCCGTCACTTCTTCCGGAGTCAAAGGGTTCTTCTCAGCCATATACTTCCTGTCATATCAATCAGTCGAGCTCGTGCGCACGCGCACCTTCGAACTGCATTCGATAGTAACGGGCATAGGTGCCGCCACGGGCGAGAAGCTGCTCATGCGTACCACGTTCCACAACGCGACCATGCTCGACGGTCGCAATCTCGTCGGCATGTTTAATGGTCGAGAGACGGTGGGCGATGATGATCGTGGTGCGACCGCGCGCCAAGCGCTCGAGCGACTCCTGCACCGCCTCCTCGCTCTCGTTATCCAAGGCGCTCGTCGCCTCGTCCAGGATCAGGATCTTGGGGTTCTTGAGAAACACGCGCGCAATGGCTACGCGCTGCTTCTGGCCGCCCGAAAGACGGCTGCCGCGCTCGCCCACGACCGTGTCGTAGCCCTGCGGCAGCGACTCAATGAAGGCATCGATATTGGCGCGGCGAGCGGCCTCGGCGACCTCTTCTGCCGTGGCGCCTGGCCTGCCATAGGCGATGTTCTCGCCAATCGTACCGTCAAACAGATAGACATCCTGCTGCACGAGGCCAATGGCGCGGCGCAGACTCTGTTGCGTCACGTCGCGCACGTCCTGGCCGTCGATGCTGATGGATCCAGCAGCCACGTCATAAAAGCGCGGCAGCAGCGAACACGTTGTGGACTTGCCGCCGCCCGAGGGGCCAACCAGCGCAATGGTCTGGCCGGGCTTGATGGACAGATCCATATGGTCGATAACAGGGCGCCCGTCGGCGCCGCCCTCGCCCAATTCAACATCCTCGTAGCTAAAGCACACGTCGCGATATTCAACCGCGCCAGCCGTCACCTGCAGATCCGCGGCATCCGGCTTGTCCTGGATATCCGGGGCGGTCGAGAGCACCTCGTCCATACGCTTAAAGCCAGCGATGGCCTTCTGATACATTTCGGCCGAATTGACGAGTGTCTCGAGCGGCGTGCAGAACAGCGAAATGTAGAGCGCGAAGGTTGCCATATCGACCGCCTGCAGCTGACCCTGGGCAACGAGCCAACCACCCAGCAGCACCACGATCACGTACAGCACGCCCGAGAGCAGGCCATACGTCGCAGTATAGACGCCCATGGCGTGATACATGTTTTCCTTGGACGAAAGGTAGCGATTGTTGGAGGCGCGGAACTTAGAGCGCTCGGTCTCCTCATTGGCAAAGCTCTTGACCACGCGCATGCCCGCCAGCGAATCCTGCAGCTGCGCATTGATGCCGCTGATTTTTTTGCGATTGTCGCTAAAGACCTCGCGCATGCGTATGTTCTGCCAAAACATGATGACCGCAAACGCTGCTGTCACCACAGCCATGGCAAGCGCCAGCACCGGGGCGATGGTAAAGAGGATCACAAACGAGCCGATAATCTCGATGCCGCAGATGATGATCCACTCGGGCACGTGATGCGCCGCCTCGCAGATATCGAACAGGTCGTTGACCACGCGGCTCATCATGTCGCCCGAGCTGTTACGGTCGAAGTACGCAAAGCTAAAGCGCTCGTACTGGTCAAACAGGTCCTCGCGCATCTTGGACTCCATGCGCGCGCCCATCACGTGGCCCCAGTAGCTCACAAAGTAGCGGCAGGCGCAACGGATGATATACATCAGCACCAAACCCACCGCGATCATACCGAGCGCCTGCATAATGGCAGCCTGACCCTGAGTAAACAGCCCACCGGTCAAATTGCGCAGAATAATAGGAAACGCAAGGTCAATGGCAGCAAGCACCAGAGCGCAAACAGTATCGGCAACAAAAAGCCCCATCTGGGGCTCGTAATACGAGAGAAACCTTTTCAGCATGTGATCCTCAAAGAAATATCAGCAACGTAAGGCCCTGGGACAAAGTAATCAGTAGTACTTGTCCCAGGGCTATCCCCACTCGTTAAAGTTCGGTCCCGCCCAAGCGATGCGCGATGCTATCGCAGGCCAAGGCGCCCACGACGGTCTTGGCGTCTTCGATCTTGCCGTCGAGCACGGCGTCGATCAGCTCATGCAGCGGCACCAGGTCCACGTTGACAAACTCGTCATCATCGGGGTTGGGCGCGTCGAACTCGAGCTTGGTGGCCAGGTAGATATGAATGATCTCATCGCAAAAACCGCAGGACGTGACAATCGACGTCAAAAAGCGAATACGACCAGCCCTAAAGCCCGTCTCCTCGTGCAGTTCGCGCTTGGCGCAATCGAGCGGGTCCTCGCCTGGATCGAGCTTGCCGGCGGGAATCTCGACCGTCACGCGGTCGATGGCGGTGCGGTACTGACGCACCAGTACGATCTTGCCGCTCTCGGTCAGCGCCACAACGGCCGCCGCACCCGGATGGCGAACGATATCGCGGGCACTGCGGCGACCGTTGGGCAGCTCAACCTCAAGACGGTGGACGTCGAGGATCTTGCCCTTCCAGGCGCACTCCTCCGAAAGAATCTTCTCGTGCAGTTCGGCATCGTGTGGGTCGTCGTCGCCCAGCACCAGCGCCGGCTCGTCAGCGACCTCGCCGCCGGGCTCGCCCTCGGCGTGCCCATACATGCGGCTGTCCTCTTCAACGATCTGCGCATCCACGAGCTCTTCGTTCTTCTCGTCCATCCGTCTCATTCCTCTCGGATTTTAGGCATCCCAGGCGTCGCGGCCGCGCAGCGCGCGCAGGCCAATATCGTGACGCAGAGTCTTGCCCTCAAAATCAATCTTCTCGCAGGCCTCGTAGGCAAGGTTGCGAGCGTTCTCGAACGTGTCGCCCAGCGCGGTCACGGCGAGCACGCGGCCACCATTGGTCACGAGCTGGCCGTCCACCATGGCAGTGCCCGCGTGGTACACGGTCACGTTCTCCATGGCCTCGGCGTCGGCGATACCGGTGATGACCTTGCCCTTCTCGTAGCTGCCGGGATAGCCCGCACTCGTCAGGACAACGGCCACAGCCCACTCGTCACGCCAGTCGAGCTCAATCTGATCGAGCTCGCAGTTGGCGCAGGCGAGCATGACCTCAACCAGGTCGTTCTTAAGGCGCGGCAGCACGACTTGCGTCTCGGGGTCGCCAAAGCGGGCATTGAACTCCAGCACCTTGGGGCCGGCAGGCGTGAGCATAAAGCCGCCATACAGGCAGCCGCGGTAGTCGATGCCCTCGGCAGCGAGCTCGGCCACG
>CABPXT010000083.1:0-8657 GCA_902461405.1 uncultured Collinsella sp. | reverse complement strand
GCACGAGCCGAAGGCCACTTAATGTGGCCTTCGTGCGAGCAGGACTGCCCGAGCAGGAAACCTTATGCCCCGCCCCTCCGGAGCCACACGGGAGCCACCGCTAAGTTATCCCCTGGCATTCAGAAAATCTAAGTGCCAAAAAATAAGATTTTTTGACTCCGTGTTGTATAACCCGTCATTCGTGGGTACCATTCAACGCGTACGCAAACGAAGTAGGGAAACCCGCGCGGCCCAACCGCGCGGCCCAAAAAGGAGGAAACAAGCATGTCGTCTTTGAAGCCGCTTGCAGATCGCGTCCTGGTCAAGCCCGACGAGGCCGAGCAGAAGACCGCTTCTGGTCTGTACATCGCCAGCAACGCTCAGGAGAAGCCGCAGCGCGGCACCATCGTTGCCGTTGGCGCCGGTAAGGTCAACGACAAGGGCGAGCGCATCCCCATGGACGTTCAGGTCGGCGACGTTGTCATCTACGGTAAGTTCGGTGGCAACGAGGTCAAGGTCGACGGCGAGAAGTATCTGCTGATGCGCGCCGACGACATCTACGCCGTCGTCGAGGCCTAGTCTCGTCAGAATCTCTGATTCGTCTTTGAACGCGTCCGCCGTATAAGACTCGGAAGCGGCGGCGCGAGTCACATTTCTTTTGGAGGATTACTTACCATGGCAAAGAACATTACGTTCAACACCGATGCCCGCGCTAAGCTCGCCAAGGGCGTCAACACTCTGGCCGACGCCGTTACCGTCACCATGGGCCCCAAGGGCCGTTACGTCGCTCTGCAGCGCACGTTCGGTGCCCCGACCATCACCAACGACGGCGTTTCCGTCGCTAAGGAGATCGAGCTCGAGGACAACATCGAGAACATGGGCGCTCAGCTGGTGAAGGAGGTCGCCACCAAGACCAACGACACCGTGGGTGACGGCACCACCACCGCAACCCTGCTCGCTCAGGCTATCGTCAACGACGGTCTGCGCAACGTCGCCGCCGGCGCCAACCCGCTGGCCATCCGTCGCGGCATCGACAAGGCTGTAAACGCCGCCGTCGCCGAGATGAAGAAGCAGGCCAAGCCGGTCGAGACCAAGGAGCAGATCGCTTCCGTCGGTACCATCTCTGCTGGTGACCCCGAGGTTGGCGAGAAGATCGCCGAGGCCATGGAGGTCGTGGGCAAGGACGGCGTCATCACCGTCGAGGATTCCCAGACGTTCGACATCACCATCGACACCGTCGAGGGCATGCAGTTCGACAAGGGCTATGTCTCCGCTTACTTCGTCACGGATAACGACCGCATGGAGGCCGTGATGAAGGATCCGTACATCCTCATCACCGACCAGAAGATCTCCAGCGTTCAGGACATCATGCCTGTTCTCGAGGCTGTCCAGCGCGCCGGCCGTGGCCTGCTCATCATCGCTGAGGACATCGACGGCGAGGCTCTGCCGACCCTGGTCCTCAACAAGATCCGTGGCGCTCTCAACGTCTGCGCCGTCAAGGCCCCGGGCTACGGCGATCGCCGCAAGCGCATCCTCGAGGACATCGCCGTCCTCACCGGTGGTCAGGCCGCTCTGGACGAGCTGGGCGTGAAGGTCGCTGACATCACCGCCGATATGCTCGGTACTGCTAAGTCCGTTACCATCTCCAAGGACAACACCGTCGTCGTCGGCGGCGCTGGCTCCAAGGAGGCCATCGACGCCCGAATCGCTCAGATCAAGGGCGAGATGGAGAACACCACCTCTGACTTCGACCGCGAGAAGCTCCAGGAGCGCTTGGCCAAGCTCTCCGGTGGCGTTGCCGTCATCAAGGTCGGCGCTGCTACCGAGTCCGAGCTCAAGGAGATCAAGCACCGCGTCGAGGATGCCCTGCAGGCTACCCGCGCTGCTGTCGAGGAGGGCATTGTCGCCGGCGGCGGCGTCGCCTTCATGGACGCTGCTCCTGCGCTCGATGCTGTCGAGATCGACGATCCCGAGGAGAAGATCGGCGTCGATATCGTCAAGAAGGCTCTGACCGCTCCGGTCGCTACCATCGCCAAGAACGCTGGCTTTGAGGGCGCTGTCGTGGTCGACAAGGTTGCCGAGCTGCCTGCTGGCCAGGGTCTCAACTCTGCCAACGGCGAGTGGGGCGACATGATCGAGATGGGCGTCCTCGACCCCGTCAAGGTCAGCCGCGTCACCCTGCAGAACGCTGCTTCTGTCGCCAGCCTGATCCTCATCACCGAGGCTACCGTCTCCGATGTGCCCAAGAATACTCAGCTTGAGGACGCTATTGCTGCTGCTACCGCTGGTCAGCAGGGCGGCGGTATGTACTAAGGCCGACAAGGTCTAGAACTCCCACCGGGAATCCGGGGGCGTGACGGGGGTTTCTCTCCGGAACGTCCTCGGACATGCAAAGAGGCTCCGCATCGCGCTTCGCGCTGCGGAGCCTCTTTGCGTCCTGCGGAATGTTCCGGAGAGAAACCCCCGTCACGCCCCCGGATTCCCTGCGTTTACGGCCTTGAGGTCGGCATGGGCGGAGGTCGTGGCTGATAGGGATACGTGTCCCGGTTGCTGTTTCGCGCTTTGCGCGAAAGGCGCACCACTTTGGCGTGAACGGAGAACGTGGTTGCTGCGGCAACTGGTCCCCGTCAGAAATTACCCTTGGCATACTTGCGTGAAAACCTGCTCGTGCTACACTTGCAATTGCTGTTTCAGGGCGGGGTGAAATTCCCCACTGGCGGTAAATCGGGCGGTGTCAAAGGGACGCCGTGGCGCAGGTGAGATGTCTGCGACCGAGCCGATGAGTCCGCGACCCGTGTGTGCGTTGGTTCGCATACCGGCTGAACTGGTGAGATTCCAGTACCAACGGTTAGAGTCCGGATGAAAGAGGCAGGTGATCTTATGTCTGAACAGTCGCAGCATATCCATTTTGAGAACACGAATAGGTGGAGCACCAAACAGCTCGTTACCATGGCGTTGATGTGCGCCTTGGGAGCACTGTTTATGTATGTGCAGCTGCCCATCCTTCCCTCGGCGCCGTTTTTGACGTATGACCCGTCGCTGGTGCCGGCGATGGTGTGTGGATTTGCGTATGGCCCTGGTGCCGGCACCGCTGTTGCCGCTATGGCGATCGTTATCCATGCGCTTACCACGGGTGACTGGGTCGGCGCGCTTATGAACTTGGTTGCCACGCTGGGCTATATTCTGCCTGCGGCTATCGTCTACCAGAAGATGCATACCTATAAGGGTGCCGTGATTGGCCTGGTGCTCGGCGTCATTGCCGCTACGGCGCTGTCTATGGTCGCGAACCTGACCATCGGAGTTTGGTTCTGGTATGGCTCGGCCGATGTGATTCTGCCGCTCATGCTTCCCGCCGTGCTGCCGTTTAACCTCATCAAGACCGTGCTCAACTCGGTGTTGACGCTGGCGGTGTACAAGGCGGTCTCCAACCTCATCACGCCCAAGAAGGACCAGGTCAAAGGCCGCGTATGATTGAGTGTCGGGGCGTTTCCTTTAGCTATGACGGTGCCACACCGGCACTCGACGGCATCGATCTGAACATCGAGGATGGCGAGTTTTTCTGCATCCTCGGCGGAAACGGGTCGGGCAAGTCGACGTTCGCCAAGCATTTGAACGCGCTGCTGCAGCCCGATACGGGAACGGTGCGCGTCAACGGCATGGACGTGTCCGATTCCGAGCTGGTCTACGACATCCGCTCGACTGCGGGCATGGTGTTCCAGAATCCCGACGACCAGCTTGTGGCGACGCTTGTCGAGGACGATGTTGCGTTTGGTCCCGAGAACTTAGGGGTCGAATCGGCCCAGATCGCGCAGCGCGTGCGCGAGGCGCTGAAGGCCGTGGGTCTGGTGGGCTTTGAGCGCCACGAGACCCATGCTCTCTCAGGCGGACAAAAGCAGCGCGTGGCGCTTGCCGGTGTGCTCGCCATGGAGCCGCGCGTGCTCATTTTGGATGAGGCGTCCTCGATGCTCGATCCGCGCGGGCGCAAGGGTCTTATGAAGGCCTGCCACGCGCTGCACGAACGCGGCATGACCATCGTGATGATTACGCACTTTATGGAAGAGGCCGCTGAGGCCGATCGCGTTGCTGTCTTCCAAGCGGGCCGCGTTGCCATGCTCGGTACGCCCGAGGAGATCTTGACACGGGCGGACGAACTCGCGCGGCTGAACCTGGATATGCCGGCATCGTGCTGTCTTGGCAGGGCGCTTCGCGCGAAGGGCGTGCCCATTTGCGCACAGGTGCGCGAGGCGGATATGGTTGCCGAGGTTGCGCAGGCTTATGCCGAGCAGAGTAGGGCAGGCATCGCAGGGCGGCCTTTCGCATCCGATCCTCGTATTCCCGACAACGTCTCCTCTGCAATCGATAGCGCAGACGCGCTGGAGCCCGTCATCGAGATTTCGCACCTTTCGTATAGCTATTCGCTGAGCGCCCGCGAGCGTCGTCGCTGGCACAAGCGCTCAGCTGTTGCGGGCAAATCGAACAAGCAAGCCCTTTGGGGCAACGACCCCAGCAGTCCGTGGGCACTGCGCGACGTGTCTTTGACGGTGCGTCGCGGCGAGTTCCTGGGGCTAGCAGGCCATACCGGTTCGGGCAAGTCGACGCTGGTTCAGCATCTCAACGGCCTGATTCGTCCCCAGGAGGGTTCCGTTTACGCGTTGGGGCTCGACCTGGTAAACAAGAAAGATGCCGCCGCGGTTAAGGCAAAGGTCGGCGTGGTGTTTCAATATCCCGAGCGTCAACTGTTTGCCGAAACCGTGGCGCAGGACGTGGCGTTTGGTCCGCACAACCTTGGCTTGTCGCAGGCCGAGGTTGCCCGACGCGTTGCGTCATCGCTCGCGCGCGTGGGCCTCGACCTGGCCACGGTGGGCGACAAGAGCCCCTTTGAGCTCTCGGGCGGGCAGCAGCGGCGCGTGGCGTTTGCCGGCGTGCTTGCCATGGAGCCCGAGGTCCTGGTACTCGATGAGCCCATGGCGGGGCTCGATCCGGCGGCGCGCAGTGATTTTCTGGAGCTCATCGATCGACTTCACCATGGGGGCCTGACCGTCGTCATGGTCTCACACAGTATGGATGACCTTGCCAATTGCTGTGACCGTATTGTCGCGATGAACGAGGGCGCGGTGTTTGCCGAGGGCACGCCCGCTCAGGTTTTTGCGCATGCGGATGAGCTCAAGTCGATCGGCTTGGGCGTACCTGCCACTCAACGCATGGCGTTGTCTCTCGCGGAAGCGGGCGTGCCGCTGCGCTTTGACGGCCTCTATACGGTTGAGTCGCTGGCAGACGAGTTGGTGGACCTGCTAATCGGTCGCTCGGACGGTCCTTCTAACGTCGCAGACATTGCTAAATCCAAGACGGTCGCGCGAGAGGAGGGCTGCTAATGGAGGCGTTTTCGTTTGGCAGCTACTATCCCGGCGATAGTGCAATCCACCGCCTGGACCCGCGAACCAAGTTGCTCTTGGGATTTATTTTTCTGATCACGACGCTCACGGTCAGCAGCTTCCGCGGACTGGTCCCGGTCGCAATCTTCGTTGTCCTGATCTATACCGTGTCCCGGGTGCCGGCTCGTCGCGTCCTGTCGTCGATGGCGCCGCTGCTGGCGATCGTCGCGGTAGTCGCGGTGCTCAACCTGTTTTCCGACCAGAGCGGGCGCATTCTGTGGCAGCTCGGCTTTTTGCAGATAAGCGAGGGCTCGCTGCATTCCGCCGTCTTTATGGCGTGCCGCCTGACCTTGATGATGGCCGGTATGAGCGCTATCACGCTCACCACACCGACGCTCGACCTTACCGCGGGCTTTGAGCGCCTGCTCGCGCCGTTTGCGCGTGTGGGACTTCCTGCGCACGAGCTCGGCATGATTATGGGTATCGCGCTGCGCTTTATGCCGCAGTTTGCCACCGAGATGAAGCAGACGGCCGATGCGCAGGCGAGCCGCGGTTCGCGCGTGACGGGAGGCCCGCTCGGCGGCGTGCGCATGCTCGCCAGCGTGGCAATTCCGCTGTTCACGGGTGTGTTTCGTCATGCCGAGACACTCTCTGCCGCTATGGATGCACGTTGCTACCATGGCGAGCAGGGGCGTACGCGACTGCATGCGCTTGCATTTTGCTGCGGCGATGCATTGGCGGCGGTGGTGACGGCGTTGCTGTTCATCTGCGTCATCGTCATCAATCTTCAACTTGTTTAGGCGCGATTCGAGCGCAAGAAAGGGATTCCTATGACCGACAACGACCGCACGGCGCAGCTCGAGCGCGCCTGTTCGTATCTTAGGCGTATTCCGGCGTGGTATCTCGCCACGATCGACGTGACGGACGGACATCAGCCGCGCGTGAGGCCGTTCTCGTTTGCCATGGTCGATGATGGCAAACTGTGGTTTTGCACCTCGCGCGACAAGGACGTGTGGGCCGAGCTCAGCGCGAACCCCAAGTTTGAGGTTTCGGGTTGGAAACCGGGGGAGTGTTGGATTGTGCTGACCGGCGAGGCCGCGCTCGAGGACGACGCGGTCGTGAGCGACCGGGTGCGCCAAGCCGGCTTTAAGCACATGGTGGGCATCGGCGAAGACCACGAGGGCGCCGACGACGGTCGCCTTGCGTTTTTCTCGGTGCGCAATATCGCTGCCCGCTTCTGTGATATCGACGGCAGCGAGGAGCGCCTGGAGCTTTAACCCTAGGGCAGCTAAAACAGCCCCGGCCCAAAAAGACTAGTGCCAGGAGGACACATGGACGGATTGAATACGGTGTTGGAGTATCTGACGTCGGTGCCGGCGTGGTATCTGGCGACGAGCGTGGATGGACAGCCGCATGTGCGTCCGTTTTCGTTTGCGCAGATTCAGGACGGCAAGCTGTGGTTTGTAACGGCGCGCACCAAAGACGTGTGGCAAGAGCTGCTGCAAAATCAACGCTTTGAGGCCACGAGCTGGTGGCCGGGCCATGGCTGGCTCATCTTGCGCGGGCATGCGGGCCTGGATGACCAGGCCGCTCCCGATATGCGCAAGGCAGGTTGGAAGCACCTGGAGCGCCTAGGCGAGCACTACGAGGGCGCAGACGATCCCACGCTCGTCTTCTTTAGCGTGGAGGAACCCGAGGCCTTTATCTGCAACCACGACGAATGGGTGCCGGTCGAGCTCTAAACGAGTCTCTCAGCAAGTTTCGACAATTCAAATTCTCGCATGTAGCGGGCCCCACATTGCAACGTCACCGTAAGGTGCACTGGGCAATATGGGGCCCATGTTTATTTGTCAATTCCTTTGAGTGAATGTGTCGGGACTGTTTCAATGCATGAATATGCAAAAGATTTGCGTATATATGCATCTTTTGGTGCTAAAGTTTCAACTCACTTCATAACGACGGCTGCAGGATGCGTATTGGTGCATAACTGCAGACAAGGAGTCTGATATGTCATTAAAGGTTGGAATCGTTGGTGCGGCTGGATATGCCGGCGCCGAGCTCATTCGCCTCGTCCTCGGTCATCCCGAGTTTGAACTTGCTGCCATTACGTCTAACGCCGATGCCGGCCAGCCGTTGTCTGCGGTGTACCCGAGCTTCACCGGCGTGAGCGATCTTGTCTTCACGACGCACGATGCCCCCGAGCTCAAGAACTGCGACGCGGTCTTTTTGGCCGTGCCGCACACGGCTGCCATGGCACAGGTGCCCGCCCTGCTTGCCGCGGGAGTCTCCTGCATTGACCTCTCGGCCGACTATCGCCTGAGCGATCCGGCCACCTTTGAGGCCTGGTATGCCGCCGAGCACACGAGCCCCGAGCTACTCAAGAGCCGTGCCTTTGGTCTGCCCGAGCTGTTCTGCCAGGATTTGGAGACCGCTGCATCCGACCACGCCGATGGCAAGCCCGTACTGGTCGCCTGCGCCGGTTGCTATCCCACCGCAACGAGCCTTGCCGCCGCGCCTGCCGTGCGCGTCGGCTGGGTTGCCCAGAGCGGCCCCGTGATCGTTGACGCTATCAGCGGTGTAACGGGTGCCGGTAAGTCCTGCAACGCCCGTACGCATTTTTGCAGCGCGGACGAAAACCTGGAGGCCTATGGCGTGGGCAAGCATCGCCACACGCCCGAAATCGAGCAGATCTTGGGCCTAACCGATCGTGTTGTCTTTACCCCGCACCTGGCACCGCTCAAGCGCGGTCTGCTCTCTACGGTGACGATGCCGCTTGCGCCGCAGGCTATCGATACCTTGACCCTTGAGGACGTTGTCGACCATTACAAGCAGTTCTACGCCGGTCGCACCTTCGTGCGCGTACTCGATTCCGGTCAGCAGCCCAAGACGGCTTCGGTCGTCGGCACCAACGCCGCCCAGATCGGCCTCGCGCTCAACAAACGCGCGGGCGTCCTGGTGGCTACGGGCGCCATCGACAATCTGTGCAAGGGTGCAGCAGGCCAGGCGGTCCAGTGCGCCAACATCATCTTTGGTTTTGACGAACGACGAGGCTTGCCCACGGTGGCGTGCCCGGTGTAGCACATTCGATTGTTAACGATTTGGTAGTCGGGCATCGAGTGGGGCGCCACTCTTAAGCTGGTCTCATGATTGTGGCTGGCATGGCGCACCAACCGATGCCCCTTTTTTGTTTGACATAAGGAGTCATAAAGACGATGAATGCTGAGCAGTTTGATATCATGATTCGTGCCGTAGAGGGCGGCGTAACGGCGGGGGGCGGGGTTTAGGGGGCGGGGGGCCAGCCGATGA
>CABPXT010000082.1:0-8711 GCA_902461405.1 uncultured Collinsella sp. | reverse complement strand
GGCCTCGTCGGTCGGCGCTCCGCGTCGCCGCGCCCAAACTCCCCGCGCTGCGGACCCGCGGCAGCCACGAGCGGCTCAAGCCCCAGCTCGCGCGCGTAGTATTCCTGCGTAAAGATCTCAACCAGTTCAAACGTATCCGTCGCATTGTCAAACGCAAAGTGCAGCACCGAGCAGTTGCCCGGCACGCGATCGCGCTCGTCGGCCGCAGCGCCCCTCGTGTGGTCCAAAAACTCCTTGATGGCCGATCCGTGGCTCACCGCAAGGACGCACTTGTGGTCCGGGCGTCGCATGAGCTCGGTCAGCGTCGCCACCATGCGCTTACGCACCTGCATCTGGCCCTCGCCGCCAAACTGGCGATAGAAATCGCGCCACGGGCGCTCGGGCATCAACATCACGCGCTCGGCTTCAAAATCGCCAAAGAACCACTCGCGCAGGCCGTCAAGGCGCTCGTAGGCAAGGCCCGGCCACAGGTTGGCGATAGTCTGCTCGGTGCGATGCAGCGTCGAGGTGTAGGCGTGGTCGGGCTCAATGCCGCGCGCACGCAAAAACATGCCGGCGCGCGCCGCCTGGTCGCAACCCAACTGCGTAAGCGGCGAATCACTCCACCCCTGAATGATACGCTTAAGGTTGAATATCGTCTGTCCATGACGGACCAGATACAGATCTTTATTCATAGGGGTCCTTTCGTTCGTTACCAACCCAAGAGCGAAAACGCCCCGTCGCAATAGCCAAAATGAAGCACGGCACCGTTGTCGGGCAGCTCTCCCCCGCCAGTCACATACTCAAGAAACTCCTGGCAGGCTGAGCCATGGGAAACCGCCAGCACGCAGTCGTGCTGCGGCCTGGCCATGATGCGGGACAGCGCCGCGACCATGCGCGACTGAAGCTGCACTTCCGACTCGCCGCCAAAGGCCACCGGATAATCGCCCCAGGGCTGCGGCGGCATCTCGCGATTTGGTGTGCCCTCCAGCGAGCCAAAATGCCACTCACGCAGGTCATCGACCAGCTCAATGGAACGGCCCTCGCCAACGATAAGCTCGGCCGTATGCCGCGCCCGGCCCAACGGCGAGGAATACACATGATCAAAGGCCACGCCACGCGCCGCAAACGCCGTACGCGCCGTCAGCGCCTGCTCGCGCCCGCGCGCCGTAAGCGGCGAATCGTGCCAGCCCTGCAAAATGCTCTGCACATTGAGCTCAGTCTGCCCATGCCGCACCAAATACAGATCTGCCACACACCCTCCCCTCGTACCACCACAAAGGGGACAGGAACCTTTGTGGTCATTTTGCCGCCGGATTGCACCGCAACGACGCACAACTACAGCAGCACGTCGGCAAGCGAGCGCTTGGGTACGTGGTGCACCTGCGCCTCGTCGCGCCAATAATTGATGGAGCCGTCGGGGTTGGAATCGATCGCATCGATCACCTGCGTCTCGGCCGGAACGCCAAAAGCCATGATCAGCTTGAGCTCATACTTGTCGTTATCGAGCCCCATGGCATCGATCGCGTGGGGCGTAAAGGCCTTGAACATGCAGGCTGCCACCTCGGGCGTGGCGCTGCGGGCGGCGAGCATCATCGTCTGCGCGGCAATGCCGGCGTCGACCTCGGTGATGGGCGCGGCGGGCTTACCCGGAACAGCGCGCTCGGCAAGAATCGCGATGTAGCCGGTCGGACGCTCGCCCTCGGCAGGACCCGGCCAATCCTTAAGCGCGCCGGCCCATGCAAGCTCATCAAATACACGCGCGCAATCCTCGGCACCGCTCACCACATGAAAACGCAGACGCTGAGCATTGGCACCGCAGGGAGCCAGGTGCGCCAGTTCCGCCAGCTCGAGCAAAAACTCGCGCGGCACGCGCATGGACTCGTCAAAGCGGCGGCATGTACGAGCACGACGGATCAGCGCGTCAAACGCTTCCAGACCGAGCTTTTCGCAACCTTGCTTTGCCATCGATTCGACACTCGACGGTGCCTCGGGAACTGCTTCGTTCATAGGGACCCCCAATACAAGCCAATTGTCCTTAGGAAAATCTAACCTAAAACGTAGGCAATAACGAACAGGGCTGCAATGTTCTACACCTGTTGAATAGAAAATCGCGACGTGGGGAACAACGGAAACAATTCGGGGCCTTTGGGTTACGTTTCGCCCTCCCCGACCCATACGTCAGCGCCCTTAGGGGATACTGGTTGTAACGATCAAGGCTTACGCCGCACGGAAAGGAGACATTATGGGCATCTTTAAGAACGATGACCAAAAATCGAGCCAGTTTGGATTTGACGAGAAAAGCATGGCGGGCAAAGCCGTCAAGGCCGTACGCTGGATCTACGCCATCACGGGCGTCTTAGCACTCATTGCTGGTATCGCGCTGCTTTTTGCACCTGCCAAGTCCCTCGTCTTTTTGACGACTGTCCTGGGTTTTTACTTTGTAATCACTGCTGCCATCAGACTATTCACTGCCATTTTTGAGCCGCTGCTGCCCACCGGCTGGCGCGTGACGAGCATCATCTCCAACCTACTCATTATCTTGGGCGGCGTCATAATCCTGCGCAACCAGGCCTTCTCGACCGCGACGCTCACCACGATGGTGGTTATCGTGGCCGGCTTTGGCTGGATTGTCGAAGGTGTCATGTCCATTCTGGAGTCCGAGCTTTCGTCCAACCGCGCCCTCGCTATCCTGAGCGGCGCACTTTCCATCATCGCCGGCATGTTCGTGTTTATCTATCCGCTGTGGTCGGCCAAGATGCTCGTCATCTTTAGCGGCGCCGCGCTGCTGGTGTTTGGCGTAACGCTGATTGTTCGCGCTATTCAATTTGGCAAACTGGTGCACTAGATGCCGCGAACGCTCTTTATTGATGCCGACGCCTGCCCGGTCACGCGCGAGGCGATTGACTGCGCGCGGCGGGCGGGCGTCGCCGTTGTTATCGCCGGCAACAGCACGCAAAACCTGGAACGGCACATTCGCCGCGACGACCCGCGCGATGCCGAGCACGCACGACGCGGCTTTTGGGTCACGACGCTCGACGTGAGCGTGGGCGCCGACAGCGCCGACTTTGCCATTGTCGAACGCCTGCAGGCGGGCGACGTGGTCGTGACGCAGGACATTGGCTTGGCGAGCATGGTGCTCGGGCGCGATGCCGCCGCTATCGGTGTGCGCGGGCGCGTCTACGACAAAGCAACCATCGACATGCAGCTGTTTATTCGCCACGAGGAAAAGAAGGTACGCCGCGCCGGCGGACGCACTCGCGGTCCGGCAGCATTTACCAGCGAAGACCGCGCCCGCTTTAAACGCAACCTCACCGAGTTGCTGCACTAACCAAGGTAGATTTTTTGGGACATGCCTAAAAATCTACCTTTTTGTTTTGGCGATTGACGCGCATCCAACGCCCAAGTCATGGCGGTAGATTTTACGGCATACCCCAGTTTTTACGGCATATCCCAAACATCTACTTAGAGGCCAACGGCGGAGAGGATGAGGCCCCAGCCAGCGCCGATGACGTACATCATGATCAGGAACACGGCATTTTCGCGGGCGCTGCGGTTGGTGCGGAACAGCACCAGATAACCCACGCCGGCAGAAATGAGCGTGCCGGCGAGCATCGGCGCCAGTTGCAGCGCGCCTTCCAGATACAGCTGTGTAATGACCACGCTCGCCGAGCAATTGGGAATCAGCCCGACAAGCGCCGAACCCAGGACAGCGAGTGTCTCGTTGCCGCGCAGGAACTGCTCGATCGCGGACTCGCCGAACGTCTCGAGCACGGCGACCAGAATCAGCGTCACCAGAAAAATGAATACCGAGACCTGCACGGTGTGCGAGATCGCACTGCGGATGATCGACAGGACAGGCGTCCCTTCGTGGGAGTGAGAGTGACCGTGACCATCATGGTGTTCATGTTCGCCCTCATGACCGTGATCGTGGCCATGTCCGTGTTCGTGCTCGTCCTCGTCTTCATCACAACCGCAATGGTCGCGCTCGCACAGCTCGTGGATGTGGTCGGCGCTCACGCCTGCCTCGGCCACCTCGTCGATGATGTCACCGCCGCTGTGGTCGTCGTGCGCGCAGTTCACGTGGGCCGGGTTGGCCGCGGTTCCCAGCACGGTACGGCGAATCGCCGCGTGCGCGCGGGCGTTACGGCGCAGGCCGCGAATGGCAGCGTCCACGATAAAACCCGTGACCAGTGCGATCAGCGCTTTCGAAGCCAAAAGCATCGCCATAGTCTGCACGGGAACCTGCTCGGCAAGTAGCAGCGGCAGCATCTCGTCGGAGGTCGAAAGGAACACCGCCACCAACGTGCCCAAGGTCACGACACGGCCGGCGTACAGCGTTGCTGCCATGGCCGAAAATCCGCACTGCGGCACCATGCCCAGCAGCGAGCCAACCACGGGACCCGCAGCGCCGGCGCGCTTGATAGCGCCGTTGACGCTGTCACCCGCGACGTGTTCCAGGGTCTCGAGGGCCAGATACGTCACCAACAAAAACGGCACCAGCGACAGCGTGTCCTTGCCGGCGTCGAGCAGAATATCTATCAGTAAATCCATGACGGATGGAACCTTTCGTGTCTTTCGGCAGCATTGTAAAAGTCCTAGCGGTCAACTAGGGTATTGTAGTTGACCTAGGCGTGGTGCCAATAGTTGCCCATGGTAAACTATCATCTCGCCATAACTCAGTAACCCCGAGCCGCGCGACGCGGCCCGTCCAAGGAGCAGCCTATGAACGTTTCGCAAGCACTTGAATACGAGCGCCAGCCGTTTATTCCCATGTTTATCTATGGCGACCACGGCGCCATGGAGTCCGAACGCCAGAAGGGCGAAGAGGCCCTCAAGGTGCTCGAAACCGAGTACTTTACCGCCGAGGGCGACCCCAGCTTCGACTTCGCCACCGTGCGCGACCTGGCCGACCGCAACCGCGACCTGTGCGACCAGATCGGCGAGGCACGCCTGCGCAATGTGACGCCCGCGACGCTCTCGCGCGGCCTGTCCGACGCCGACACCTGCGCCGCCATCGGCAAAATGCAAAAGCGCACCGCCGCGTCCGTTATGCGCGAGATCCGCGGTGACCGCGACGCGCTCGGCGTGGCCTACGCCCGCAAGCCCATCCAGGGCACCGTGCTCGGTGTCGACATCGAGACCACCGGCCGTGCACCCGAACGCGGTTATATCATCAACGTCGGCTGGGAGATCATGGAACTCACCAGCGACGCCATCCCGCACGACGCCGAGGCGCACTACTGTGGCCTGCCCGACATCTACCGCGGCGAGGATGTACCGCTGTCGAATATCCACCACATCACCTGGAACGACATCGACGGCAAAAAGCCGTTCCGCGAGAACAAGGAACTGCAGAAGCAGCTGCTCAAGCTCATGAAGAAGTACCCGTACATGGCACACAACGCCGCGTTTGAGGACAGCTGGTTCAAGATCCACCTGGACGGCTACGCCGAGGCACGCCGCGCGGGTAAGATCATCGTCATCGACTCGCGCCAGATCTGCCGCAGCCTGGACGCCGACGTGCGCTCGCTCCCCCGCGAGTCCGCCCCCGCCGCGCTCGAGAACTGGGCACGCCGTCGCGGCACCCTCGCGCCCGACGCCAACGAGCAGCATCTGGGTCTGGACGACACCGACCTCATGCTCCGCACGGTACAGGCCGAGTTCAACCTCAAGAACCTATTCGCGAAATAGCAACGCCTGCGACAAACACTGCTTGCTCACGAGCGGCCTCGCAGCGGGAAACACCGCAGCGGGGCCGCCCTACGTTCCACAGATAGATCTGCCATCACAAATTCTGAACCCTCATTTTGAACGATTTCGGCCAATTCCCGACACGTAATTCGTTGTCGGATGGTGATGCATCGATATCAAATGTGCAGCAATTGAGTTTTTATATGCTATAGCTAAGCTGCGATAACATTGATTTTAGGCGTGCCAACCCATAATTGCGTCAAGCTTTTGGACAGCATTTGGTTAGGCCCCTAAAACGACTTTCCCACTCAGCGCCATCAACACGGCATTAGCTGACACGATATATACCATGAGTATCGTATTGTCACATACCACTGCAAAAGCGGTCTACCAGGCCGCGCATTCGGCGTCTGCGAAAGACACCGAGCCCTGTAACCCTGCCGCGATTTACGGATCATGTCCCACCGGAACGCTCCTTGACGCAGCCGCAGAATGGCTCACCAAACACGATGTTTCCCTTGACGCAAATGATTGCCTCGAAGTAATGGTGTTTGATCGCAGGAATGCGCGCTATGCAATGAACTGTCAATGCCACGTTTCGTCAAAACGATTCTCGAGCTCACGCTTTATAGAGCTCAAAGATGGCATCTTCATTGTTGGCGTTGAGCTTTGCGCACTTCAGGCCGCCACCTATCTCCCTTTTCGCGAACTGGTGGAGTACTACTTTGAATTGTGCGGCGCTTACTCCCTTGGAACCGGCTCTGCCACCTCGTATAACGAGCGTTTCGCGCTCACCTCGACCGAAAGGTTAAAACAGTTCTTTAATTCCATTACCAGATGCGACGGTCTGGCCCTTGCCCGAAAGGCGATTCAATGTGTGCGCGACGGATGCCGGTCTCCTATGGAAACGGCCTTTGTCATGATGCTAACGCTGCCTAAAAGCGAAGGAGGGCTTGGTATTAAGGGAATTGAAACCGATTACGAGGTGCAGGTCACCGCTGCCGCAAAGAATCTCACGAGACGCAAAAAGTTCTTTATGGATGCGTATCTAAAGAAATCTCGCACAGACATTGAATACAACGGGTTTTATCATGACGCGGAAGAAGACCGCGCCATCGATGAGGAGCGCAAGAATGCGCTTGCGTCCATGGGATACGGAATCATCACCGTCAGTCGTTATTCCTTTATGTATGCCAGCGCTTTCGTTAGGGTCATGGAGGCGATCCAACGGAAAGAGGGCATACGCCCCTCGCGTCTGCCAAAAGACTTTCAAATCATGCAAGAGGACCTGAGACAGTTTGTGCTCAGAAGGTTTATAGAAGAGAAAAAGCGAATTCAGAAGCAGCTTCGCCAGGATTCCGAAGATCGTCAACGAATCGACCTCGAAAAAGCAACACTCGAAGGCATCACGCTGGATGACCCGACAATAAATGAAGTTCCGGCAATCGATGACATGCAGACTGTCGAATCCGACAGCCCATCATTTGCCCAAATAAGCAGCCTCGCGCCCGAGGGCAGAATCTTCGGGGCCGGAAGCTAGACCGGCTAACAAGGTGGGTACCCTAGCGATGTGCAAAATTGCGAGTATTCAGCAGGGTCGGCCCTCCAGCACCCACAAGTTAATCCAAATGAAAAACAAAAACGCTATCGAACGGGAACGTTAGGCAACATTTGAGGAAGACCTTGTCTGTTTACCGCCCTTGGATAACTCTTGAGCGGCTTTATTTGGCCTGGAATAGATTAACGGACCCCCTATAGTTGCAGAATACTCCAATTTTTGCACGGCGCGGGGGCACCCACCCCGGCATCGGCTATCAAAACCGCTCAGTCCGGAATCTCGTCCACTATTCCCCATCATTTTATGCGACGAATTACCTGTACGTCATTGACATATGAACATGCGCTCATATAATCGGAAGTAAGTTATATGAGCGCATGTTCATATGAAAGGATATTGCAATGAGCATCCGCGTTGATGAAACGAAACCCGACATCGAGGCCACCGAGCCCGTGATTCCCACCAGCTGCTCGCCCGAGGACCTTCCCGACGAGGAGCTGTTGTACGACCTGGCCGACCTGTTCAAGGTCTTCAGCGACACCACACGCATCAAGATTCTCTATGCCCTCATGGGTCGCGAGCTCTGCGTGGCTGACATCGCCGAAGCGACCGCGACCTCGCAGTCTGCGGTGTCGCACCAGCTGCGCACGCTTAAGCAGTCGCACCTGGTCAAGTTCCGCCGCGACGGCCGCAACATTCTCTACTCGCTCGCCGACGATCACGTCTACACCATGCTTAACCAGGGCATGAGTCATATCTGCGAATAGCAATCAACCACGGTATCAGCGCGGCCGGCACCCAGACCGCTAACACAGGGAAAGGAACCCACCATGAAAAAGCAGTTCAAGCTCGACGAGATCGATTGCGCCAACTGCGCGCGCGAGCTTCAGGACGAACTTGCCAAGCTCGAGGGCGTCAAGTCCGTTTCGGTCAACTTTATGACCCAGAAGCTGACGCTCGAGGCCGACGACGCCAAGTACGACGAGGTCCTGGACCGCGTCGTTGAATTCACCGCCGACGCCGAGCCAGACTGCGAAATCATTCTCTAACCCGCGCATACGTTGACCTGCAAGGCCGCGCTTGCCGCGGCCTTTGCTCGCGAAATTATATGAGCAAGTGTTCATACACTCAAATGGGAGGTTTGAATCATGGCAGGAGCCGATCCCCAAAAGAAAAAGAAGAAGCGCAAGAAGAAAGAGTCCCTTGAGCACAAGCGCAACCGCATCCTGGTAGCACTGGGCGTTTTTGCCGTTGTTTATGCCCTCGACGAGCTCGGCGCCCTCACTATCGCATTTGGGGAGCCCGGCAACATCTACGCCAGCTTCGCGCTGTTCCTCGTGCCGTTTTTGATTGCCGGCTACGACGTACTGCAAAAGGCATTCAATAACATCCGCCGCGGCAAGGCCTTCGACGAGAGCTTCCTCATGGCCGTCGCGACCATCGGCGCGTTTGCCCTGGTGCTCTTCCCCGATACCGACCC
>CABPXT010000081.1:0-8775 GCA_902461405.1 uncultured Collinsella sp. | reverse complement strand
CTCAGCGCCGTCCACGCCTCGTCCCCTTGCTGGTGTGCTGGCCGATCTTGCCGCCACGCATCAGGTCATCGTCGTAACCCACCTTGCGCAGGTCGCCGTCATGGCCGACAAGCATTACGTGGTCAGTAAAGAGCCCGGCGACGTTCCTCAGACGCATCTGGACGAGGTGACTGGGGACGCCCGTACCGCAGAGATCGCTCGAATGCTGAGCGGCGATCAATCGGAGGCAAGCGTAGCGCACGCCAGGCAGATGCTTGCGGAGGCGCGTGCCTAGGCCGAGCCGCCACATGCATGTCCAACCCGGCCGCCACGAAACGGGTCCATCTACTACGTTTGGTAGGGCATCGGCAAGCACGCCAAGAATTGCAAAAAGAAAACCGCAGGTAGAACGCCTGCGGTTTTCTCTATTTTGGGTGTATGGTTGGCGGTTGCGGTTAAAACGTAGTAGATGGGCGTGTTTCGTGACGAGAGGCGTCTATCGGCTCCCCAATTTACCTACTCAACGACCTTGTCCGGCTGGATGAGCTCCTCGTAGTAGCTGATATGTTCGCGAGCGTCTTCAATCTCGGGCAGCAGGAAGTTGTAGATAACTTCGATGATCATCGTGGCGCTGATCTTGGAGAACGCAAAGTCGCCCGTCGTCAGCAACGCCTCGTGGTTGACGGTATTAAAAGTATAGTCTGCCAGGCGTGCGAGCGGGGATTTGCTGTCGCTGCTGATGACGACTACGGTTGCACCGCAGTCGCGAGCAGCTTTTGCCATGCGATTCAGTCGGCGCGATTTGCCGGAGTTTGAGATGAGCACGATGACGTCGCCGGGGCGTAGCGTGAGCGCAAACCCGATCGAGGTCTCGCTGATGGTGCTCGCCATGCAGCGAAGGCCCAGCTGCGAAAACTTAAATGTCGCATCGAGCGCGACCGCGTTCGTATTGCCCACAGCCGCAAACTCAATAACCCCTGCATGCTTAAGGGCATGCACAACAGCCGCCAACGTATCGTGGTCGATCCCGTCGATGGTCGCATTAAGCTCGCTCACCTTGGCAGCCAGGATGTTCTTAAGGCTCTGCTCCATATTGTCGAGCGAGACTTCGTCAGTCAGGCCCTCGTTGCGCTGGCTTTCCAAATCCCTCGCCAACGAAAACTGAAAGCTGCGGAAGCTGCCAAAGCCAAGCTTGCGGCAGAAGCGCGAAACGGTCGCCTCGGACGTGGCGGCGGCGCGCGAGAGCTGAGCCGCCGTGAGGCGTGGCGCCTCGGACTGGTGCTCCAATATATAGTCGACAATGCGCTGCTCGGACTCGCTGTATCCCTGATGGGTACTAATGAGGGAAAGTGCGCTCTTGCTACTATCGGTCATGGATGGCTCCTGGTTGGCATGAAAATCGGAATCGTTTTGTAATGTCATAGTATAGGGGGATTTTCAATAACAAGATACACCTTGCCGTTTCAAGTGTTGATGGTAAACTTTCACCTACTGTTTACGGTTATGAAAGAACCTTTCACCGGAGAATTGCGCCTTGTCTCTTCTCACGCGGACGGTAGGTTGGTATCTTTCAGTTGTGGAAAAGCGCGCAAGGACGCGCGTGTAGGGGAGCGCCTGCGGGCGCAAAACTTAAAAAGGAGGGACACATGGCTAAGTTTGACATCATCGCCGCCACCGGTTGCCCGACCGGCATCGCGCACACCTTCATGGCGAAGGAGGCGCTGGAGAAGGCAGCTGCCGAGCGAGGTCTGACCATTAAGGTCGAGACCCATGGCCAGGTCGGTGTCGAGAACGAGCTCACCAAGAGCGAGATCGCCGGTGCCAAGGCCGTCGTCGTCGCAGCCGATAAGGATGTCCAGGCTGAGCGTTTCGCCGGCAAGCCCATGGTTTCCGTCGGTGTTTCCAAGGCCCTGTCCGTTGAGGCCGCCGGTAAGCTGATTGACCGCGCGCTCGCCGCCAAGGGCGACAGCACGGTTGCAGTCGCTGCCGATGTCGAGGACGAGACCGAGGAGAAGGAGTCCATCGGCCACGTCATCTACAAGCACCTTATGAACGGTGTCAGCCATATGCTGGTCTTCGTCGTTGCCGGTGGTGTCCTGACCGCCGTCTCGTTCCTGTGGGGCATTACGTCCTTCGATTCGACGGCGTCTGACTACAACAGCTTTGCTGCGATGCTCAAGCTCATCGGCGGCATCGCCATGAACCTCATGGTTCCGGTGCTTTCCGCCTACATCGCCGAATCCATCGGCAAGCGCCCGGCGCTCGTTCCCGGCTTTGTTGCCGGTATGATCGCCATCCAGGGCCTGCCTGTTAACGCCGAGACCGGCATGATCGACGCCGGTGGCGCCGGCGTGGGCTTCGGCTTCCTGGGCGGCATCGTTGGCGGCTTCCTCGCTGGCTATGTCATCCTGCTGCTCGAGAAGGTCTTTGCCGGTCTGCCCAAGAACCTGGACGGCCTCAAGGCTATCTTCCTGTACCCGCTGTTCTCGACCGCCATCGTCGGTCTGGTCATGCTCGGCATCTCCGGCCCCATGGCTGCCATCAACACTGCCATGATGGACTTCCTCAAGGGCCTGTCCGCCTCTGGCGCCGTTGTCCTGGGTCTTGCCATCGGCTGCATGTGTGCCTTTGACATGGGTGGCCCGGTCAACAAGGCTGCTTACGTCACCGGTACCGCTATGCTCACCGAGGCGCTGGCTGCTGGCGTTGGCACCGATACCTACAACTTCGGCACCAACTTCATGGCTGCCGTCTCCGCCGCCTGCATCGTTCCGCCGCTGATCACCACCTTTGCCGTCGTTGTCGGCAAGAAGTACTTCAGCCAGGAGGATCACGACGCCGGTGTCGTCAACCTCATCCTTGGTTGCACCCACATCACCGAGGGCGCCATTCCGTTCATGACCAAGAACATCTGGCCGGTCATGCCCATCATGATGCTCGGTTCCTCTATCGCTTCGATCCTGACCATTATGTTCAACGTTCACGATCCGGCGCCTCACGGTGGCTTCCTGGTCCTACCCGTTGTCGAGAACGGTCCGCTGTGGGTCCTCGCGATCCTCATCGGCGCTGTTGTCGGTGGCATCCTGTTCGTGGCCTTCAAGAAGTACGACTTCGAGAAGAACCAGAAGGCCGCTCCTGCAGCCAAGCCCGTTGAGGCCCCCAAGACCGCTGCCGTCGAGGCCCCCAAGACTGAGGCTGCCGACTTCGTGAAGGTCGAGAATGTCTTTGTCGCCGAGGACTTCGCTTCTCGTGACGAGGCTCTGAGCTTCGTTTCCAACCAGGCTGTCAAGGCCGGTATCGCCAGCGACGCCGACGCCGTGATGAACGCCTTCCTGGCCCGCGAGGCCGAGGGCACCACGGGCATGATGGAGGGCTTCGCCATTCCGCATGCCAAGTCCGACGCCATTACCGAGGCTGCCGTCATCGTCGTCAAGGACGAATCCGGCGTGACCGGTTGGGACACCATGGACGGCGCTCCCGTCAACGTGGCTATCGCCCTGCTCATCCCTGGTGCCCAGGCCGGCACTACGCACCTCAAGATCCTGTCCAAGGTCGCCGAGGCGCTCATGGACGAGGACTTCCGTGCCACCGTCAAGGGTTCCACCGACGCCGCCGAGATCGCCAAGACGATCAACGCCCGCCTGGTCTAATTCCGCAGTACGCGAATAACATCGCCCCCTGTAACAAAGGCGAGGACTCCCTACGGGTCCTCGCCTTTTTTCATACCACCCGGCACTCAGGGACGTTCCTTTCCTGCCGGCACCCCGGGACACTCCTTAGCCCCCAACAGGGCATAAATAGCCCTCATCGACTGAATCACCCACGCGAACAATAATTCAGCCAGAATTCCTTTTGCACGATATTTCTTGGACGGAAGCATGTTCCCGCAGCTCGCCTGCCGGGCGGGGCGGTTAAGTTTGTCGCGAGTTCCGCACGCAAAGGAAAGCACTTAATGTGCTTTCCGTCTTGCGCAGGACTGTAGAGCAGCAAACTTAAACAGCGGGCCGCCCGGGCCGGGAATCCGCCCCCCGCGCACAGGAGGGGATTCCTATTGTGTAGGCTTTGCGGAAATGTGCCAATTTTGGGATACGCCCGGCGGCGTGGTCTGTTGACGGCACAGCTAACGCCACGTATCCTATCGAACTGCGTGTTTCGTAGGGGGATGCTGACCCCTCGATTCAAGCCGTTGCACTTTACAGAAAGCTGGAATCATTCGAGAAGGAGTACGCTTTGCCTACTATTAACCAGCTGGTTCGCCAGGGCCGTCGTTCCGTGCCCAAGAAGTCCAAGAACGCTGCTCTGCAGCACAACTCCCAGAAGCGCGGCGTGTGCACCCGCGTCTTCACCACGAGCCCCAAGAAGCCGAACTCGGCTCTTCGTAAGGTTGCCCGTGTTCGCCTTGTCAACGGCATCGAAGTTACTGCTTACATCCCGGGTGAGGGCCACAACCTGCAGGAGCACTCCATCGTGCTCGTCCGCGGCGGTCGTGTCCGTGACCTCCCTGGTGTCCGTTATCACGTCATTCGTGGCGCCTACGACGCTGCTCCGGTCCAGAACCGTATGCAGGCCCGTTCCAAGTACGGTGCTAAGCGCCCCAAGGCTAAATAAGCCAGATAACGTTTTGATACTTTCGCCGTGTGCCGTCTTGAGCGCCGCACGGTAGACACTTAAGGAGATTTCACATGCCGCGTCGTGCAGCAGCTAATCGTCGTGAGGTTCAGCCTGACGCCGTTTACAACAACCGCCTGGTGACTCAGCTCATCAACAAGGTCCTTCTTGACGGCAAGAAGGCCACCGCTGAGCGCATCGTTTACACCGCTTTCGAGATCGTTGCCGAGAAGTCCGAGGGCGGCGACGCTCTCGCTACCTTCAAGAAGGCTATGGACAACGTCAAGCCCACGCTCGAGGTTAAGCCCAAGCGTGTCGGTGGCGCTACCTATCAGGTCCCGATGGAGGTCAACTCCCGTCGTTCCACCGCTCTGGGTATCCGCTGGATCGTCAACTTCTCCCGCGCTCGCAAGGAGAAGACCATGGCCGAGCGTCTCGCCAACGAGATCCTCGACGCTTCCAACGGCCTGGGCGCTTCCGTCAAGAAGCGTGAGGACGTCTTCAAGATGGCCGAGGCCAACCGCGCGTTCTCTCACTATCGTTGGTAAGTTAAGGTAAGGAACTAACATGGCTAAGCCTAAGTACAAGCTTTCCGATACCCGTAACATCGGCATCATGGCCCACATCGATGCCGGTAAGACCACCACGACCGAGCGTATTCTTTACTACACCGGTAAGACCCACAAGATCGGTGAGGTCCATGAGGGCGCTGCCACCATGGACTGGATGGTTCAGGAGCAGGAGCGCGGCGTAACCATTACCTCCGCTGCTACCACCTGCTTCTGGAACAAGGACGGTAAGGACTACCGCATCCAGATCATCGACACCCCGGGCCACGTTGACTTCACCGCCGAGGTCGAGCGCTGCCTGCGCGTCCTCGATGGCGCTGTCGCCGTCTTCGACGCCGTTGCCGGCGTCCAGCCCCAGTCTGAGACCGTTTGGCGTCAGGCTTCTACCTTCAACGTCCCCCGCATCGCCTTCATCAACAAGTATGACCGCGTGGGCGCTGACTTCTTCAACGCTATCGAGACCATGAAGGATCGTCTCGACGCCAACGCCGTGGCCGCTCAGGTCCCGATGGGCGCCGAGGACAACTTCTGGGGCGTCATCGACCTCGTTACCATGACTGCATGGGACTTCAAGGCCGACGAGAAGGGCATGACCTACCCCGAGCCGATGGACGAGATCCCGGCTGAGTTTGCCGACATCGCTGCCACCAAGCGCGAGGAGCTCCTCGACGCTGCTGCCAGCTTTGACGACGAGCTCATGGAGAAGATCCTCATGGAGGAGGACTTCACCGTCGAGGAGCTCAAGGCTGCTCTGCGCAAGGGCGTTCTGGCCAACGAGCTCAACCTCGTCTTCGTGGGCTCCGCCTACAAGAACAAGGGCGTTCAGGAGCTGCTCGACGCTGTCGTCGACTACCTGCCCAGCCCGCTCGACGTTGAGGCCGTCACCGGTACCGATCCGGACACCGGCGAGGAGATCCAGCGTCATCCTTCCTTCGACGAGCCCTTCTCCGGCCTGGTCTTCAAGATCATGACCGACCCGTTCGTCGGTAAGCTCACCTACGTCCGCGTTTACTCCGGCCGCGCCGAGTCCGGCTCCTACGTTGTCAACGCTTCCAACGGTCAGCGCGAGCGCCTCGGCCGCATCCTCGAGATGAATGCCGCCGAGCGTATCGACCGTGACGACGCTGCCGCCGGCGACATCGTCGCTTGCGTCGGCTTCAAGAACTCCACCACCGGTGACACCCTGTGCGCCGAGGGCAAGGAGATCGTCCTCGAGAAGATTGAGTTCGCTAAGCCCGTTATTGACGTTGCCATCGAGCCCAAGACCAAGGCCGAGCAGGACAAGATGTCCTTGGCTCTGACCAAGCTCGCCGAGGAGGACCCGACCTTCCAGGTGTCCACCAACCACGAGACCGGCCAGACCATCATCGCTGGCATGGGCGAGCTGCACCTCGAGATCATCGTCGACCGTCTGCTTCGCGAGTTCAAGGTTGACGCTAACGTCGGTAAGCCCCAGGTTGCCTACCGCGAGACCGCCGGTCACGACGTCGAGAAGGCTGAGGGCAAGTTCGTCCGTCAGTCCGGCGGTCGCGGTCAGTACGGCCACGCCGTCATCAAGCTCGAGAAGATGGAGGAGGGCTTCGGCTACGAGTTCGTCAACGCTATCGTCGGCGGCGTCGTGCCCAAGGAGTACATCCCGTCCATCGACAAGGGCATCCAGGAGGCCCTGAACACCGGTGTTATCGCCGGCTTCCCGGTCCTCGACGTCAAGGTCACCCTGTTCGACGGTTCTTACCACGAGGTCGACTCCTCCGAGGCCGCCTTCAAGATCGCCGGTTCCATGGCTATCAAGGACGCCCTCAAGAAGTCCGATCCGCAGCTGCTCGAGCCGATCATGGCTGTCGAGGTCGAGACCCCCGAGCAGTACATGGGCGACGTTATGGGCAACCTCTCCGGTCGCCGCGGCAAGATCGAGGGCATGGAGGATCGCAAGAACAGCAAGCTCATCCGTGCCAAGGTGCCGCTGGGCGAGATGTTCGGTTACGCTACCGACCTTCGCTCCCAGACCCAGGGCCGTGCATCCTACACGATGCAGTTCGACTCTTATGAGCCCGCGCCCAAGTCCATCGTGGACGAGGTCATGAGCAAGAACGCCTAAGTTCGAGCTCCCTGTTACGTAATCCGCGAGAACATCTCTCGCACTCTTTGGAGGTTTAAGTTGGCTACCCAGAAGATCCGCATTCGCCTCAAGGGCTATGATCACGAGGTCGTCGATCAGTCCGCGAAGCTCATCGTCGAGACCGCTCAGAAGACCGGCGCTCGCGTTTCCGGTCCTGTCCCCCTGCCCACCGAGCGCAACCTGTACACGGTTATCCGCTCGCCGCACGTGAACAAGGACTCCCGTGAGCAGTTCGAGATGCGCACCCACAAGCGCCTCATCGACATCCTCGACCCCACCTCGGGCACCGTTGATTCGCTTATGCGTCTCGACCTCCCCGCTGGCGTCGACATCGACATCAAGCTCTAAGCGATATTCCTCATAGCTTAAAGGGCCCCGCTGCCATTACGGTAGCGGGGCTCTTTTGTTTTGCATGATGGGTTTGGATCGCCGGGTAAGGCTGCCGAGCGACTGGCTGTGGCGACCTACTCACTCAAGGGGCGCAATGACGCTTCCTCAAAATGGAAGAATCGCAAGCCGTCTTCTGTTTCGATGCACGCACGACCAAAGCCATCGACCGTTTTAAAGATGCCTCGCGCCAGCTCGTCACCGGCAGGGGAGCGGGCGATAACGTGCTTTCCAATCCAATTGAGGTGAGCGACATATTCGCCGTGGACGGGCGCGAGCGGTCCGGTGTTTTCTTCCATGGCGTTGAGGCGTTCTGCCCAGGCATCTACAGCGTCTATAACTGCGTGATAGACCTCATCGAGGAGCATGTCGACAGCAGGAACGTTCTCGTTAAGGTCCGAGAGACCGATTGCCGGCAGGCCGCCATCGGGCACCTCTTGGGGCGCATAGTTCACATTGACACCAATGCCACAGACGGCGAAAGGTTTGCCTTCGTTATCTCGTGCGGCCTCGACCAGAATGCCGCCGAGTTTGCGTCCACGCGCGACCAGGTCGTTGGGCCATTTGAGGCCAATCTCGTTTGCAAGACCCTGTTTTTCGAGCGCCTCGAGCACCGCTAGGCCGCTGACGGCAGCAAGACCAGAGTACTTCGCAGGATTAACGCATGGACGCAGGACAATCGAAAGCAATAGGTTGCCGGCGGTTGAATCCCACTTGTGGCCGCGCCGGCCGCGTCCTGCTGTCTGAGCCCGGGCGGCAAGTCCTGTGCCGTGCGGCGCTCCCTGTTTTCCTGCTTCGAGCAGGTCATCGTTGGTCGATCCGGTTACGTCGACTATCGTTAATTTGGCATCCATAACGGCTGCTACCTCCTTAATGAATAAGTGAATAACGCAATGGTGTCGAGAGAGACACAATGTGAAGCCTTTGTCGCATTTGGACAATTTAATGTTAACACGTTAACAACGACTGAAATGCGCTATCCTCTCTTGGTCGATGTAAACACGTCAACAAATCAAAGGAGGTTAGTGATGGGTTTCACGATTCTTGGAACAGGCTCGGCGCTTCCTAAGCGCAGTGTTTCCAATGACGAGCTGTCCGAGTTCCTCGATACCT
>CABPXT010000080.1:0-8808 GCA_902461405.1 uncultured Collinsella sp. | reverse complement strand
GACATGCCGGCCCGTACCCAATCCAAAGGACCGCTTTTGACGCAGCAGTTTACGATTTCCGCATCCCGACCGGATGGGACGCCCATCCCCGTCGTCGTTACCAAAAAGTGCGTCAAGAACTTCAACCTACGCGTCACTTCGAGCGGTGAGGTCCACGCCAGCGCACCGCTCGGCGCCACCCGCGAGCGTATCGAAGCGTTTGTGAAGCGCAACAGCGCCTGGATTACCAGCCGACTTGCCCAGCGCGAGCAGCGTCAGGCGACGGCACGAGAGCCGCTCAGCCCCTCGTCCATCATTGCACTTTGGGGCAAGCCCATCACGGTACAGGATGCACTCGATCACAACTTTGCATCACCCGCACCGCGACCCAAACAGGCCACCTTCGCAAGTTTTATGGGTACCGATGAATCGGACGAAGGCCCACAGGCCAAGCGGCACGCAATCCTCGACGGCCTGACGTCCGATGAGCTCCAAGCCCACATCGACCAGCTCTATGCGTCCGAGGTCACATCGGCGCTGCGCGACATCGTGCACGCGTACGAAGTCGCAATGGGCGTCACCGTGGCCCGCATCTCCGTGCGCAGCATGAAAACGCGCTGGGGATCATGCACGCCCAAATCCGGCGCCATTCGCATCGCGCGCGAGCTCGCCGCCTACCCCGTCGAATGCCTCGACATGGTTGTCGCCCACGAGTTCGTCCACTTGCTCGAGCCAAGCCACAATCAGCGTTTTCACGCCCTGCTCGACACGTACTGTCCCAACAATAGAGCTCTGTCGCAGCGGCTCAAGCAGCCACCCATAGAGACGTATTAGAACCGGTTACCGCACGCGCTCGATCTCGACACCGCAGCTTGCCAGGGGCAGGCCAACAGGAGCCCACGGCTTATCGAGCTTTATGCGCACACCAAGCAGCAGGGGGTAACGACGCAGCAGCATCTGGGCCACACCCTCGGCTGCCGCCTCGATGAGTTTAAACGTATGCTCGCGCAGATAGCCATCAACATCGTGGCACACCGAGCCGTAGTCAATCGAGGCATCCAGGTTATCGTGCTCCCCCGCCGCGCGCAGGTCGGCATAGAGCACCAGAGAAACGATGAACTTCTGACCCAGCGCGTTCTCCTCGGGATACACGCCATGGTTGGCAAAAACCTCAAGGCCGTCAATGACAATACGATCGGCATGGCGCAAATCGTCATAGCTCACATGGGGCACCGCCGTTGCGGTAGATATTTCGCCCCTTCCACGGCGGGCGAGCTCGGCGCCTTCAGTCTTGGTTGCATTCTCGGGCAGTTTCTTGTTACTCATCGCGATCGTCTCCTTCGTTTAGAACCCCGACCGCGCAAACTAACTACACGCGAATCGACAGGTTCTTTTTATCATCGCTCCAGTTGCAAGCATTGCGCGCGGGGCATGCAAAGCAGGCGCGCGACGCTTTGTCGGCCGCATAGAGCAGACGCTCAAGCGGTTGGCTGTTCACGCGCAGCTTTCGATGGCCCAGAATGGCCGTCTTAATGGCTGCGGCATCGGCCGGCTCAAACGCCACGTCATCGGGCATGCCGCCGAGAATCGCATCAGCGACGCGTTCGCTTGCAACATCATGGGATATACCCGATTCATACTGTTCATCTTTGCCGATATCGTGAAGAAGTGCCGTGGCGTAGATGACCTCGCGGTCAAATTCGAGCTGCTCCTCGAGATTCTTGATCCACATAATGCGAGCGACATCGAGCAGATGGTCAATACCGTGGCGGCAGAAGATGCGCCCCGATTCCAACTGTACGATGTTGCCCAGGTGCCGCCGGAACAGCCCGTTGGCACAAATGTAATCAATGCGAGGCATGGCACCAAAGGGGGCCAGGCCCGAAGCCATAAAGCCGCGACGCGACGTCCCCTCATCGGTCTTCGATGTAAAGTCGTTGACGACTCTCATGGTTAGCGGCCCAGCATCCTAAAGAAACGCTCCTCGAGCGCGGGATCGGTCTCAAAGACGCCGCGGCGAGCAAGCGTCACGGTCTTGGTGCCGGGCTTTTGCACGCCACGCATCGTCATGCACATATGCTCGGCCTCCATCAACACAATCGCTCCCTGGGGAGCGAGATAATCCATGAGGGCATCGGCAACCTGTGTGCACAGTTGCTCCTGCAGCTGAAGACGGCGGGCATAAACCTCAACCGTGCGGGCGAGCTTGGAAAGCCCAGCCACCCGACCGTTAGGGATATAACCAATGGCGGCCTTGCCATAAAACGGCAGCAGATGATGTTCGCACAGCGAGTAGAACGTAATGTCGCGCTCGATAACCAAATCGTTCGAAGCGACGGCAAAGGTTTTGGACAGGTGCTCCTCGGCACTCTGGTCCATGCCGCCGGCGATCTCACCATACATACGGGCAACGCGCGCCGGGGTCTCCAGCAGGCCCTCACGAGTTGGGTCCTCGCCTATGCCCTCAAGCAACAGCTTAATGGCGGCCTCGACTTTTTCCTGATCGACCATCTGGGCCTCACTTTTCCGATTTCACGTTCGCGCTATGGTACCACGCCCTCCGGCATCGACCACAAGCTACATAATATGGGTCGAATAGACTGGATCGTCCCGCCAAAGCTGCACAGCGTCGCAAAGCGCAACGCCCTCACGCACAGCGCGGTCGCGCGTAGCGTTCATATCGATCACACGCTGGTTACTCGAGCCCCTAAAGCGCAACGAGATATCATAAAGATCCTGAACAAACGGGCCATCCACCAACATGTCGAGGCAGGCAAGGATACGGTCCGTCACCTCAGTATGGTGACGACCACCCGGCATAAGCTCCTCGAGCACGTCGCCGGTAAAACACCAAATGGTCTTTCCTGACCCCGCAGGATAAGCGGCACGAACACGCTCGACAAACTCAACGAGCCCCGCCTGGTTCTCGGGTTCCATGGGCTCCCCACCCAGAATCGTCAGGCCGTCAATAAAGGGATGATCGAGGCTCTCGATAATCTTGTCCTCGACGGCACGATCAAAGGGCTCGCCCGCAGCAAAGTCCCACGCAACAGAGTTAAAGCAATTCTTGCACCCACGACGGCACCCGCTCACAAACAGAGAAGTACGAACGCCTTCCCCATCAGCAATGTCGAAATACTTAATGTTCGCGTAGTTCATAAGTAACCTTCCTGGGGGTCTGGAGTATATCATCCCGTCCTCAAACATTCTCGGCCTTCGGCCTGCGAAACTGCGGGCGGGACGATATACTCCAGACCCCTCGCGAGCGATACTCAATGAACTCAGCGAACATCGAGTATAGGGTTCGAGGTCCAATAAAAACTCTGCTGCAGCTCAACCGTTGTTCCAAGCAAACCGTCGTTGCAGGTCAACTCATTTCCGCTAAGGACTTCGAGGGGTGAGCAGACCGCATACTGCATCTCAGCTACATCAACTTGGCCGCCCCGTAGCGAGGCCCCGGACCTTTGCTCGATATGAGTTCCGCACGAACAGGAGGCGCCAGTGGCGCCTCCGTCGTGAGCCAGGACTGTCCGAAATAGCGAGTAAAGGTCCGGGGCCTCGCTACGGGGCGGCCTGGGATGACTATTAGAGATGCAGCACGCGGTCGCGGATCTCCTCGGTTCGGCCCTGGTTCCAGAACTGGGTACCGATGTAGCCGCACGTGCGACGGGCGACATTCATCTTCTCCTGGTCGCGGTTGCCGCAGCTGGGGCACTCCCACACCAGCTTGCCGTCATCCTCGACAATCTTGATCTCGCCATCGTAGCCGCACACCTGGCAGTAGTCGCTCTTGGTGTTGAGCTCGGCGTACATGATGTTGTCGTAGATGTACTGCATCACGCGGATGACAGCCTTGAGGTTGTCCTGCATGTTGGGAACCTCGACGTAGGAAATGGCACCGCCCGGCGAAAGCTGCTGGAACATGCCCTCGAACTTGAGCTTGTCGAATGCGTCGATCTCCTCGGACACGTGGACGTGGTAGCTGTTGGTGATGTAGCCCTTGTCCGTCACGCCCGGGATGATGCCAAAACGACGCTGCAGGCACTTGGCGAACTTGTAGGTCGTCGACTCAAGCGGGGTACCGTACAGCGAGAAGTCAATATCGCTTTCGGCCTTCCACTCGGCGCACTTGTCGTTCATGCGCTGCATGACGGCCATGGCAAAGGGCGTGCCCTCCTTCTCGGTGTGGCTGTGGCCCGTCATGTACTTGACGCACTCATACAGGCCGGCATACCCCAGGCTGATGGTGGAATAGCCGCCCACGAGCAGCTTATCGATCGTCTCGCCCTTCTTCAGACGCGCCAGGGCGCCGTACTGCCACAGAATCGGTGCGGCATCCGAAAGCGTGCCCATCAGGCGCTCATGACGGCACAGCAGGGCACGATGGCACAGCTCAAGGCGCTCATCGAAGATCTTCCAGAACTTGTCCATGTCCTGATGCGAGCTCAGCGCGACATCGGGCAGGTTGATGGTCACAACACCCTGGTTAAAGCGACCATAGTACTTAGGCTTGGTCGGGTCATAGTTCAGCGCGTTGGCGACATTGTTAAAGCCGTTGCCCGAACGGTCGGGCGTCAGGAAACTACGGCAACCCATGCAGGTGTAGCAATCGCCGTTGCCGGCGGTCTCGCCCTTAGACAGCTTGAGCTCGCGCATCTTCTTCTCGGAGATGTAGTCGGGCACCATGCGCTTGGCGGTGCACTTGGCAGCCAGCTGGGTCAGGTAGAAGTACGGGGAATTCTCGTGAACGTTATCGTCCTCGAGTACATAGATAAGCTTGGGGAATGCCGGGGTAATCCACACACCGGCTTCGTTCTTAACGCCCTCATAGCGCTGACGAAGCGTCTCCTCTACAATCATGGCAAGGTCGTGCTTCTCCTGCGCTGAGCGAGCCTCGTTGAGATACATAAAGACCGTCACAAACGGCGCCTGGCCGTTTGTGGTCATAAGGGTCACGACCTGATACTGAATCGTCTGGACGCCGCGACGGATCTCGTCGCGCAGACGGTCCTCAACGACCTCACGGACCTTTTCGGCAGATGCCGAAACACCGAGCTCCTCGAGCTCGCGGGCAACCTCGCCGCGAATCTTTTGACGGCTCACCTCGACGAACGGGGCAAGATGGGTCAGCGAAATCGACTGGCCACCGTACTGGGAGGAAGCAACCTGGGCGATGATCTGCGTCGCGATGTTGCAAGCCGTCGAGAAGCTGTGCGGCTTCTCAATCAGCGTACCCGAGATAACAGTACCGTTCTGGAGCATATCCTCCAGGTTCACCAGGTCGCAGTTATGCATGTGCTGGGCAAAGTAGTCGGAATCGTGGAAGTGGATCAGGCCCTCATTGTGGGCATCCACGATCTCCTGGGGCAGCAGCACACGCTGAGTCAGGTCCTTGGAAATCTCGCCGGCCATATAGTCACGCTGGACGGAATTGACGGTCGGGTTCTTGTTAGAGTTCTCCTGCTTGACCTCTTCGTTATTGCACTCGATCAGCGACAAAATCTTGTCGTCGGTCGTGTTCTTCTGGCGCTTCAGGCTCTGAACATAGCGATAGATGATGTAGTGGCGAGCAACCTCGTAGCAGTCGAGACGCATGATCTCGTCCTCGACCAAATCCTGGATCTCCTCGACCGAAACGGTGTGGCCCGCGTTCTCGCATGCCTCGGCGACGTTTTGTGCCGCGTAAACCACCTGGCGGTCGGTTAGACGAGAGCTCTCCTCGACCTCCAAGTTGGCGGCGCGGATGGCATTGACGATCTTATCGATGTCAAAGACAACCTCGGTGCCGCTGCGCTTGATGATCTTCATCCTCTTGCCTCTTTCGCGTCGTAGTCTCATTGCGCTTCAGAGCCAAACGATGCCCGGCAGGGCCTGTCCCTGTCTTGCGGCGCCGTCGCGCAATCTGTGTTCTCGATAAACCATAAGCCTCCATGCGGACATTCCCAGGAGCCGATCAAGCGGTTCAAGGACACGTTCAAAAGAGGCAGTTAAGGTCTTCGTTCTCTGTCCGCCATCTATCATACGACAAAGAAGCATCTATATCCTGTATTCTTTTTTTAGGTCAAACACAACATATAGTGTTTCAGCAGGTCAAAGCAATTGGTCATTTTGCAGACGCATTAAAAATGAGGGGTATTTGACAAGTCGGTAAAACGTTACCAACACGGCTACCTGCATGGCAGTTATAAAACCCCCTTAGTCAAGCCGCTGACAAATCCTACCAAAACCAAGCCGCTCACGCCAAAAGAATCCAAAAGATTATGCTTGACCAACATGTTGCGGTCGTGCCTTGCCGAGCTCCATGCAACCGCGGCACGAATCCCTGAAAGATATGTGCATGCAAACGGAGAAGATGGGAGTTTTCTCGGATGACTACTGAGAAGCATTCCGGAAGATCAAAAACTCGATATTTGGTGACGTATTTGGCGACCCATTTGGCGACGTAAAACAAAACAGCCCAGAGGCGATGCCTCTGGGCTGCGAACATTTGGTGGGCGTTAGAAGATTTGAACTTCTGACCTCTTCCGTGTCAGGGAAGCGCTCTCCCCCTGAGCTAAACGCCCAAATGGAGCGGACAACGGGGCTCGAACCCGCGACCCCAACCTTGGCAAGGTTGTGCTCTACCAACTGAGCCATGTCCGCCTGCGAGGATTTAATATACGGGATGATCCACCCAAATGCAAGAACTTTTTTTGAAAAGTTTTGCGACGCCCTCGCGAACCTCGCGAAGACATCAGCCACCACGGAAGGTGTAGGCAAACGCAAGCTCGCCGCAAGAGGCCCCCTACAACTCAGCGAGCATGATCCAGGCAGAGCTGTCCTGCGCGAGCCTGCCATCTGCAAGCGGTGATGAGGTGAGCAGGACCCTACCCGCCGGCAGCTCCACGGGTGCTGCACCGAAGTTCGTCACACACGCCCAGCCGTTGTCGCGGCGATAGGCGATGACGCCGCCCTCAGCGCCCTCGGCACCATCCGCAAGGCCGGTGCACCCGTCAAGATCGAGCCACGCAAGATCGTTGGCGCACCCGCGCAGCTTGCGCCGCAGCCAGAGGGCGTCGCGATAGAACGCAAGCATCGATGCCGGGTCCGCTTCTTCCCTATCGGCAGCGTAATCGGAAAACCATGCAGGCTGTGGCAGATGGGGCGCCGCATCGGCGTCCGCCGGTGAAAACCCAAACGATCCGCCCTGCGCGGGATCGTCCGCTGCCACCCACGGCAGGGGCACACGACAGCCGTCGCGCCCCTTCTCGCGCTTCGGTCCGTGCGTATTGGTCGCAGTGGGATCTTCGAGTGCAGCCCACGGGATGTCAGCCACCTCAAAAAGGCCGAGCTCCTCACCCTGATACACGTATGCCGAGCCCGGAAGCGCCAACTCAAGCAAAAGGGCTGCCCGCGCGCGGCGCTCGCCGAGTTCACGGTCCTCGTCATAAGACGACCCGTCGCGTAAGAGCCAGTCGAGCGCAATCTGATGGTAGCGCGTCGCCTTGATTTGCGGCAGGGCATAGCGTGTCGCCACGCGCGGCACGTCGTGGTTGGAGAGTACCCAGGTCGAGGCGGAACCGGATTCGATGGCCGCCTTCAAGCCCTTCTCGATTGCAGCGTGCATGTCATCATAGGTCCAAGTGGCCTTGGCGAACTCAAAGTTGAATGTCTGGCCAAGCTCGCTGGGGCGTGCGTAGAGATACTGGCGCTCGGGCAGAACCCACGCCTCGGCAACGGCGCTGCGCGGCGGATCATAACGGTCGAACACGCGGCGCCACTCGCGATAGATCTCATGGACCTCGTTGCGGTCCCACAGCGGATGGGTGCCGTCCTCAACCATGTCATCGCCCTCGGCGAGATGCCACCGGTCGAGGTCATCGCGGTCGAGATCCTTGGCGAGACCGTGCGCCACATCAATGCGAAAGCCATCGACGCCTCGATCGCTCCAAAACGCCAGGACGTCGCAAAAGAACGCATGAACCTCGGGACACGACCAGTCAAAGTCCGGCTGCTCGGGCGTAAACATGTGCAGATACCACTGACCGTCCGCGACGCGCGTCCAGGCGGGGCCGCCAAAGTTGGCATTCCAATTGGTGGGAGGCAGCTCGCCGTGCTCGCCGCGACCATCGCGGAAGATATAACGGGCGCGCTCGGGTGATCCGGGGCCGGCGGCAAGAGCGGCTTTGAACCAGGGGTGCTGGTTGGACGAATGGTTGGGCACGATGTCGACGATGACCTTGATGCCGTGCGCATGAGCCGCAGCGATCATGTCATCGAAGTCGTCAAGCGAGCCGAGACGTGGGTCGACATCGCAGTAGTCCGCCACATCATAGCCGCCATCGACAAGAGGCGATGGGTAAAACGGGCTCAGCCAGATGGCCTCGATGCCCAGCTGCTCAAGATAGTCCATCTGCTGGGTAATGCCCGCGATATCGCCCAGACCCGAACCAGTCGAATCCTTAAACGAGCGCGGATAGATCTGATAGATCGCGGCATCGGACATCCATGGGCGCGACGAGGACTTTTCTGTAGCCATGGGATGAGTCTCCCTTGCAACGAGGTTTTGCGAGATGCCCACGATGATACGCCCAAAGCGGACATTCGCGGCAAACGTCACAGCCACGCCCCAAAACGCTCGCTCCCTCTCGGGCTCGAGCCTCCTGTGGCGAATCAATCGATTAGTGAAAAGAACGGAAGACCCACTTCCCCGGCCACGGCAGCGAGCGGGCTCCGGGTGCCCCAGGTTGCCGCGAAAGAGGAGGGAAGCGTACTCTATGTACGCGACCGACGATTGAGGGGCAAGATGGGGTGCCCGGGGCTCGCGCAGCGTCAACAAAAAACGCGGTT
>CABPXT010000079.1:0-8839 GCA_902461405.1 uncultured Collinsella sp. | reverse complement strand
AGCCGGAAGCGGCCTGCTTGCCGCCACGAGGTGCACGCTTGCGATTGTCGGCCATAAAGCGACCTCCTTAACACAATTATCAAACGAAACAAAATAAACGACCGCCCATGAATATTAATTCGGGCGGTCGGTACGGGTTTTCCAAGTGCCCGAGATGGCCGTGAAAGAGGAGCGACGCGTACCTGAGTACGCGAGCGACGGTTTGAACGGCAAGGTCGGGTGCTTGGAAAACCCGCGGGGATTAGAGAGTCTTAATACGGGTGCCCGCGGCAGTATCCTCGATCGTCAGCCCGAGGTCCTTGAGCTGGTCGCGGATGGCGTCGGCCAGATCCCAGTTCTTGGCGGCGCGGGCCTCGGCGCGGGCCTCGAGAATCTTGGCAGCGGCCTCGTCCACGTCGTCGCCCGTGTAGGCGACCAGGCCGGCGGCAACGCCCAGCAGGCCCAGCGGCAGCTCGACCTTGGGCTCGGGAAGCTCAACGCCAAATGTGTCGAGCAGCTCAACCAGCGTATCGGCGGCGGCAAGCGCGGCGGCCTTGTCGGCAGCGTCGCCCGCCTGCTCCAGGTACTGGTTGCACTCGGTCACAAAGCCAAAGACGGCACCCATGGCACCGGCGGTGTTAAAGTCGTCGTCCATGCACTCCTTAAAGGTGGCACGGGTCTCGGCGGCCTTGGCGGCAAACGCCTCGGATGCTGCCTCATCGGCATCGGCCGTCGCATGGTTCGCGGCCCAGCGCAGGTTCTCGACCGTACCGGCGATACGCGTGAGCGAGTTCTCGGCACCCTCCAGGCGCTCCCAAGAAAAATCGAGCGGCGAGCGATAGCTCGTCTGCAGCATCAGCAGGCGCAGGGCAGCAGCGGAGTGCTGCTCGAGGACCTCGGCCAGCGTAAAGAAGTTGCCGAGCGACTTGGACATCTTCTCGCCGTCTACCAGCAGCATGCCCGTGTGCATCCAGGTGTTGGAGAAACCCTGGTGCCAGGCGCAGGTGGCCTGGGCGCACTCGTTCTCGTGATGCGGGAAGGCGAGGTCGGAGCCGCCGCCGTGAATATCGATCGGGGTGCCCAGGTAGCGGTGCACCATGGCGGCACACTCGGTGTGCCAACCGGGACGGCCCTCGCCCCAGGGGCTCGGCCAGCTGGGCTCGCCGGGCTTGGCGGCCTTCCACAGGGCAAAGTCGAGCGGGTCGTTCTTGTCCTCGTTCTCCTCGATGCGCGCACCAACCATAAGGTCGTCGATGTTGCGGCCCGAGACCTGACCATAGTTGGGATCGCTGCGCACGGCAAAGTACACATCGCCGTTATCGGCTGCGTAAGCGTGGCCCTGCTCGATAAGCGTCTTGATCATGGCGATCATGGGGCCGATCTCCTTGGTGGCGCGGGGGCGCACATCGGGATCGAGCACGTTGGCGGCGCGCATGACGCCGATGAACTTGTCGGAGAACTCCGTCGCGACCTCGGCAGCCGTACGGCCCTGCTCGTTGGCGCGCTTGATGATCTTGTCATCGACATCGGTGAGGTTCTGGGCGAACGTGACCTCGTAGCCGCTCGCGATGAGCCAGCGACGAATCACGTCAAAGCTGATGAACGTGCGGGCATTGCCGATGTGGATGTTGTCGTAGACCGTGGGGCCGCACACGTACATGCGGACCTTACCGGACTCGATGGGCTGGAACTCTTCCTTTTTATGGGTAGCGCTGTTGTAGATACGCATTCGTTACTCCTTAACGGTTTTCTGTAACAGGCAGACGGCCCAGGCGCCGATTCCCTCGCCCTGGCCTTCCCAACCGAGCTTTTCGGTCGTAGTGGCGGCGACGCCCACGTTTTCGACGTCAACGCCCAGGGCATGGGCAAGGTTGGCGCGCATGGCATCGCGGTGCGGGGTGATCTTGGGTTGCTGACAGGCAATGGTGCAATCGGCATCGACAAACTCAAAGCCCAGCTCGCGCGCATAGTCCATTACGCGGGCAAGTAGCACCATCGAATCGGCGCCCTCGTAAGCGGGATCAGTGTCGGGGAATAACTTGCCGATGTCTCCCCCGCGGCAGGCGCCCAGAATGGCGTCGGCCAAGGCGTGCGCGAGCACATCGGCATCCGAGTGGCCCAGCAGGCCGCGCTCGTAGGGAATGTCGACCCCGCCGATGATACATCGACGCCCCTCCACCAAACGGTGGACGTCGTAGCCGTGGCCAATGCGCAGGTTACTGAACATGGGGAAGGTCCTCTCCCTCGGCCATACGGCCAAGCAGAATCGCGGTTACGGGACGAAGGTCCTCGGGCACCGTCACTTTAAGGTTGTCGCGCGGGCTCTGGACGCAACGGACGCGCCCACCCATGCGCTCGACCAGCGATGAATCGTCGGTGCCGATAAAGCCCTCGGCGATAGCAGCGGCATGGGCACGCTTCATGGCGTCGACGCTAAAGATCTGCGGCGTCTGCGCGGCCCAATAGAGCTCGCGCGGCGGCGTCTCGACGATATTATCGCCGTCGACAATCTTGAGCGTGTCGATCGCGGGCTGACCGCACACGACACCGTCGAGCGAGCGGTCGCCCACAAGCACGTCGATCGCATGATCGATGGCCTCGGTCGTAATGAGCGGACGAGCGCCGTCGTGAATGGCGACATATTCGAAACCCGCCGGTACCGCATGCACGCCGGCACGGGTGGAGTCCTGGCGGGTATCGCCGGCATCGGCAAAACTGATGGGCGTGTCATAGTCAAACGGGTCGATGGCCAGGCGGCGCATCTCGGCACGGCGCTCGGCAGGACACACCACCACGATATGGCCAACCTTGTCGCTACGGTCAAATGCGCGGATGGACCAGCTCATAAGCGGACGACCCGCTACATTGACGAGCTGCTTGCCACCGGGGTTACCAAAGCGTTGGCCGCTGCCACCGGCAACGACCACGGCGCATACGGGCGCCATTATGCGTTCCCCTGTTTGGTGCCCTTCATGCGGTACAGCGAGTCCGCAAGAATGGCAGGGTTGTTAACGCCAAAGTCGCCCAGGCGCTCCGGATCCTCGCTGATGTCGTCCATGAGCTCCTGCAGCGAGCCATACTCGTCGACGATCTTCTCGGCCACGCCGTCGCGCACGACGGACACGCGCGAAAGCGTGCGCAGGCCCAGCGGTGTCATGACGGAGTCCTCGTCCAGGTCGTCGTAACCCAGAACTGCCGCCACGTGCTGCGGGTCGGACAGGTCCTTAGGCGTCATGCGGCTCAGGTTGGCGCGAATCTTCTCGGCATTAGCCTCGGAAGAGTCACTCGCGTAGTCGCGGATCATAAGGTCGTATTCGGTATCCATGCTGGAGCCGGCGAGCTGCTCGAGCTGCATCTGTACGAGCTTGCCCTGGTTGCCCAGCTTGACGATGCAATCCTTAAGCTCAGTCTTTGCCTGCTGCATGATCTCGAAGCTCGAGAAAATACCGGTAATGTCGGCGAGTGTAACATAGTCGTCGAGCTCGAGGGCCGTCAGGCGCAGCAGGGAGCGATCGAGCGACTGACGGGTAGTCTGGAGCGTGGCGACGAGCTGGTTGACCGAGCTCATGATGGTGGTAACGGGCTGGATCTCGTAGCTCTTGCCGTGAACGTACACGTTGACGACGGCACGACGGGCCGAGACCGAGATCACGATGGCATCGGTGAGCACCGACATGCGAGCGGCGGTGCGGTGACGCATGCCCGTCTCGCTCGTGGCAAGCGAGGGATCGGGATTGAGGTGGAAGTTGGCGCGCAGGATCTGGGTGAGGTCGCCGTCGATGACGATGGCGCCGTCCATCTTGGAGAGCTCGAACAGACGGTTCGAGGTGAACGAAATGTTGAGTGGGAAGCCGTCGTTGCCGGCAGCGAGCACGTTTTCGGTGTCGCCGACGCAGATAAGGGCACCCAGGTGACCGGCGATGATCATGTCGAGGGCGGTGCGGATCGGCTGACCAGGTGCCGTCAGGCGGATGGCCTGTTCCATACGCTTTTGCAGCTCGTTCTTATCCAAGGCATCGCTCCCATCGTATACGCTCCATAAACGCTAAATAGTTTCTCACGGTTTGTCCCTGCGGCGCTTGCGAAATCCGATGCTTACAGAATGAGCGAACACCGCTAAGATAGCTAATTTGGGACGGGCTCTTTTGACTACCCAATCAACCATGTGCCAAGGTTAGTCTTTTTGTTGCTCCCCCAAGAGGTACACGCGGGCCTGCCCGCAGAGAGGGAGCCAGACTATGGGACTCGCAGAGCTCGTGTTGCTCGCCGTTGGCCTTTCGATGGACGCCTTTGCCGTTTCCATCTGCAAGGGCCTTGGCATGAAGAAGATCAACCTTAAGGTCGCCGTGGTGCTCGGCCTGTTCTTTGGCGGCTTCCAGGCCGGCATGCCCGTGATCGGATGGGCGCTTGGCAGCCAGTTTATGGGCATCATCGGCCCCATCGACCACTGGATTGCCTTTATCCTTTTGGCCTTTATCGGCGGCAAAATGCTGTGGGAGGCCTTTACCGAGGACGAGGATGAAGGCGACGGCAAGGATGCCGAAAAGATTGACCTGGGTGAGTACCTGATCCTCGCCATCGCCACCTCAATCGACGCCCTAGCCGTGGGCATCTCATTTGCCGCGCTCTCGGTCGACATCGTGCCCGCCGTTTCGCTCATCGGCATCACGACCTTTATCTTCTCCATCGCCGGCGTGGCGATCGGCCACACCTTTGGCGCGCGCTACGAAAAACCCGCCACCATCGTGGGTGGCATCGTGCTCATCCTCATCGGGCTTAAGATCTTGCTTGAGCACCTTGGGATCCTCGCGCTGTAACGAATAACGGCCGCCCGGCATTACGCCAGGCGGCCGTTTTCATAGCCAGCCGTTTTAGAGCGGCTTAGCCAAGGCGACCTTTACGCAGCGAGGCGCTTGAGAACGTCGATGAGCAGCTCGTAGAAGCGCTCGGCAGAAGCGATCTCCATGCTCTCGTCCGGGGTGTGGACATCGGAGAGCGTCGGGCCCACGGCGATGGCGTCCAGGCCGTGCAGGGCCTCGGCGAACAGGCCGCACTCAAGGCCGGCATGGATGGATTCGATGCGCAGCTCGGAGCCAAAGAGCTCGCGATAGCTCTCGACAAAGACGTCGCGGACCGGCGAATGCTCGGCATAGCTCCAGCCGGGATACTCGAACTCGAACTTGGCGTCGAAGCCCAAGACATCGGCCAGCGTCTGCAGGCGGTCCTTGAACTCGTTCTGCAGCGAGGTGATCGAGGAGCGCGGGGACAGCATGATCTTGACCTGGTCGTCGGAAGTGGCGACCACGCCGATGTTGGAGGAAACCTCGACGGAGCCGTCGGTGGCGACGTTGCGGCGAATCACGCCGTTAGGGGCAAGACGCAGGGCGCGGATGAGGGCAAGCGCGGACTTCTGGTCCATGGCCTCGACCTCGGCGTCGTCGGCAATCTCGACGGTGCAGGTAAAGCCGGGGTCGAAGACCTCGAGCTCGGCAGTGACGTCGGCGATGATGTCCTTTGCAATCTGGGCCGCGGCCTCGGCGGCAGCGTGGTCGGCGTAAACCAGCTCGGCCTTGCACTCACGGTTGATGGCGTTGTCCTTAGTGCCGCCGTTAAAGCTGACGATGGCGGGCTCGCCGGCGACCATCAGGCGGTCGATGATGCGGGCCATGATGAGGTTGCCGTTGCCGCGCTCCAGGTTGATGTCGGAGCCGGAGTGACCACCCAGCAGGCCGGAGATCTCGAGCGTGAGGGTGCTGCCGGTCTTGTGCTCGCGCACGATGGGGCAGGTGTAGGTAACGACGACGCCGCCGGCGCAGCTGACGGTGGCAACGCCCTCTTCCTCGGAGTCAAGGTTAATCATGGTGCGGGCGCTAATCTGGGACTTGTCGAGCGTCTCGGCACCAACCAGGCCGGTCTCCTCGTCGGTGGTGAATACGCACTCGAGGGCGGGGTGAACGATCGAATCGTCATCGAGAACAGTGAGCATCAGAGCGACGGCGATACCGTTGTCGGCGCCCAGGGTGGTGCCGTTAGCGGTGAGGACGCCGTCCTTGACGACCAGGTCGATACCGTCGGTCGTAAAGTCGTGCTCAACAAAGCCCAACTTGTCGCACACCATATCGATGTGGCCCTGCAGCATCACGGTCGGGGCATTCTCGGCGCCGGCAGAAGCGGGCTTGCGAATGATGACGTTGTAGACCTCGTCCTGATACACGTCGAGGCCGCGCTCCTTGGCAAACGCAACCAGGAAATCGCTGATGCCCTTCTCGTTGCCAGACCCACGGGGGATCGCGCTGACCTCCTCAAAGAAATGGAACAGCTGGGCGGGCTCGTAGCCGGTGATCTTGTAATCCATGGTGCCTCCTTGGCGCAACTGGTTAGACAGTAAGACATGCGACTTGTATATTCCCAGACTTTGCGTGCATAAACCAGTCGAAAACGCCGAGCGCCCTTGCATCATCGGCTAACGGCGGGGAAACGCCACTTTATTAAGATAAAGCAGGTTAGACGGGCCGCGTCGAAGGGACGTTTGACCCTTCAACCAACCTCAACGCTTGATCAACGTTTATGCATACGCCATTGGTATGTTTAATGAGATCTACCTTGAACGAAGGGGCCTTTTCAACAGAAAAAGGGCGCTCCTTTGGAACGCCCTCGTGGACACAAGGTTTTGTTACGCCCTACAGCGCGCCAGAGCCGGCTTGCATCATGCCACCGGGACCCGAGCTCACGCCGCTGCTCACAGGCGCGGCGTTGCCGGTGTGCGGTGCCGCCGGGGCGGTATCGCCACCGAGCGTGCCCGCCGGACGCGGTGCCGGGATCTCGCCCGTGCCGTGGCTAAAGACAAACTTGCCATCGGCCACGTCGCACAGGACGGTATCGCCCTCGCCCCACTCGCCAGCCAGAAGCTCCTCGGACAGCGGGTCCTCGATGAGCTTTTGAATAGCACGGCGCAGCGGACGCGCACCGTTGGTGAGGTCGGTACCCTCCGCCACGATCTTGTCATAGGCCGCATCGGTGAGCTTAATGTTCATGCCGTTGGCAATCAAACGCTGACGCAGGTCGTCCACCAGCAGGTGCGCGATCTTGGTGAGATTCTCGCCCGAGAGCTTCTGGAACACCACGATGTCGTCGATACGGTTGAGCAGCTCGGGGCGGAACAGGCGCTTGAGCTCGCCCATCGCACGGCCGCGGATCTCACTCGACGTAAGACCCTGCTCGCCGGTGGTGCCAAAGCCCACGCTCGCATCCTGCGCAATCTCGCGGGCGCCCACGTTGGATGTCATGATGATCACGGTGTTGCGGAAGTCGACCGTCTTGCCCTGGCTATCGGTCAGGCGGCCCTCCTCCAGCACCTGCAGCAAGATGTTGAAGATATCGGGGTGCGCCTTCTCGATTTCGTCGAACAGCACGACCGAGTACGGGTGACGACGAACGGCCTTGGTGAGCTGGCCGCCCTCGTCGTGACCGACGTAACCCGGAGGGCTACCGATGAGCTTGGAGACCTCGAACTCGCTACCGAACTCGGACATGTCGAAGCTGATGAGCGCATCCTTGCTGCCAAAGAGGTACTCGGCGAGCGTCTTGGCGAGCTCGGTCTTGCCCGTGCCGGTGGGACCCAGGAAGATAAAGCTGCCGCCGGGGCGACGCGGATCCTTGAGCGGCGAGCGGCTGCGGCGCACGGCCTTGGCAACTGCCTCGACAGCCTCATCCTGACCGATGATGCGCGTCTTGAGTACGCTTTCGGCCTGCAGCAGGCGACGGCTCTCGCTCTCGGTAAGCGAGGATACCGGCACGCCCGAGGTCACGGACACGATGTCGGCAATCTGACTCACGTCGATGGTGAGCGGGCTGGCGTCGAGCTCGGCGGTCCAGGCAGCCTTGGCCTCGGCGAGTTCAATCTCGGCAGCCTTCTGCTGCTCGGTGATCTCGGCGGCCTTGTTCATATCGTCGCTCTCGGTAGCCTCCTGTGCGGCAGCCTTGAGTTCCTCGATGCGATGCTCGGCCTCGCGCACCGGCTCGGGCGCGCGATTCGCGGCGATGCGAGCACGAGCACCGGCCTCGTCGATGAGGTCGATTGCCTTATCGGGCAGGAAGCGATCCTGGATGTAGCGGTTGGAGAGGTTCGCGGCGGCCTCGATAGCACCCTGCGTGTAGCGCACGTGGTGGTGCTCCTCGTAGCGCGGCTTGAGCGCGGTCAGGATCTTGACCGTATCCTCGACGCTCGGCTCCTCGACATCGATGGTCTGGAAGCGACGCTCAAAGGCCGGGTCCTTGGTGAGGTACTTGCGGAATTCCTCGGCCGTGGTGGCGCCGATAATCTGGAAGGCACCGCGCGCGAGCACAGGCTTGAGCATGGAGCTCGCGTCGATGGAGCCCTCGGCAGAACCGGCACCGATGATGGTGTGCATCTCGTCGATAAACAGGATGACGTCGTCGGCTTCGGTGGCCTCCTGGATCACGTTCTTGAGGCGCTCCTCAAACTCGCCGCGATACTTGGCACCCGCCACGAGGCCCGGCAGGTCGAGCGTCCAGATGTTCTGGTTCATGAGGTTCTCGGGCACGTTGCCGGCTGCTATCTGCTGAGCCAGGCCCTCGACGATGGCCGTCTTACCTACGCCGGGGTCACCCAGAATGAGCGGGTTGTTCTTGGTGCGGCGCGAAAGGATCTCCATCATGCGCTGGACTTCCTTTTCGCGACCGATCACGGGGTCGAGCTCACCATCGCGCGCTTTCTGCGTAAGGTTGGTGGCGAACTGCTTAAGCGTATCGGTGCCACTCCCCTTTTGCTGAGAGGCATCCGAGCCGCTAAAGAACGGCAGGCCCGCGCCCGGGCGCCCGGCCCCGGCACCCGAGCCCA
>CABPXT010000078.1:0-8847 GCA_902461405.1 uncultured Collinsella sp. | reverse complement strand
GCTCAATTGCCCCCACCCGCGGGGGGGTTGGGGGGGAACCCCCAGCCATAGTTTTAAACGCCTGCGGCTGGGCGAGTAGATAGTAGGGAAGTAGTTTGAGCGCTACCGAAAGGAAGAACGATGAAGGTACGTCCTTCGGTCAAGAAGATGTGCGATAAGTGCAAAATCATTAGGCGCCATGGCAAGGTCCTCGTCATTTGCGAGAACCCCCGTCATAAGCAGCGTCAGGGTTAAGAGAGGAGACTACGTTGGCCCGTATTAATGGTGTCGACCTCCCGCGTGAGAAGCGCGTTGAGATCGGTCTGACCTACATTTACGGCATCGGCCGCACCACTGCGACGAAGATTTGCGTCGAGTGCAACGTTAACGTGGATACGCGCGTTAAGGACCTCACCGAGGATGAGGTTAACGCCATCCGCGATTATATCGACAAGAACCAGATCATGGTTGAGGGCGACCTCCGCCGTGAGCGCAACCAGAACGTCAAGCGCCTTATGGACATCGGCTGCAACCGCGGCCTTCGTCACCGCAAGGGCCTCCCGGTCCGCGGCCAGCGCACCCACACTAACGCTCGTACCCGCAAGGGCCCGAAGCGTCAGATCGGTGCTAAGAAGAAGAAATAAGGAGCGCTAGATAGATGGCTACTGCTAAGAAGAACGTTCGCGCTGCCCGTCTGAAGCGCGCGGACCGTAAGAACATTTCCGTGGGCCAGGCTCACATTCGTTCTACGTTCAACAACACGATCGTTTCGATCACCGATCCCCAGGGCAACGTCATTTCCTGGAAGTCGGCTGGCCAGGTGGGCTTCAAGGGCTCCCGTAAGTCCACGCCGTTCGCTGCCCAGATGGCTGCCGAGGCTGCTGCCAAGCAGGCCATGGAGCACGGTATGAAGAAGGTTTCCGTCTTCGTCAAGGGCCCCGGCTCCGGTCGTGAGACCGCCATCCGCTCCCTCCAGGCTGCTGGCCTCGAGGTCTCGAGCATCCAGGACAAGACCCCCATCCCGCACAACGGCTGCCGCCCCAAGAAGCGTCGCCGCGTGTAACTGAAAGGATCGTATCAATATGGCAATCGACAGGACTCCTGTTCTTAAGCGCTGCCGTCAGCTCGGGATCGATCCCGCTGAGCTCGGTTACAGCAGCAAGAAGGAATCTATCCGTCAGCCCAAGCGCCGTCGCAAGGAATCTGAGTACGGCATGCAGCTGCGCGAGAAGCAGAAGGTCAAGTTCATCTATGGCGTTCTGGAGAAGCAGTTCCACGGCTACTTCAACAAGGCCCGTAAGATGAACGGCGTCACCGGTGAGAACCTCATGATCATCCTTGAGTCTCGCCTCGACAACGTCGTCTTCCGTCTTGGCTTCGCCCGCACCCGCAAAGAGGCTCGTCAGTCCGTCCGTCACGGTCACTTCACCGTGAACGGCAAGCGCGTGGACATCCCGTCCTACCGCGTCAAGGCCGGCGACGTCGTCGCTGTCGGCGAGAAGTTCCGTGACCTCCTCCCCATCAAGGAGGCCCTGATTTCCTCCGAGCGCTTTGAGGTCCCTGGCTGGCTCGAGGTCGATATCGAGAAGCTGTCTGGTAACGTGCTCGCTCTGCCGACGCGTGAGCAGATCAGCGGTGATATCAACGAGCAGCTCATCGTCGAGCTCTACTCTAAGTAGTCCATCCGGGCTGCTGAGGCTGGAGGTAATACATGTCAGAATTCATTAGGCCTCAGGTTCAGGTCGAAGAGATCAACGAGACGTCTGCTCGTGTCTCCGTCGAGCCGCTCGAGCGTGGCTACGGCGATACGCTGGGTAACTCCCTTCGTCGCGTACTTCTGTCCTCGCTCGAGGGTGCCGCCGTCGAGGCTATTCAGATCGATGGTGCACAGCACGAGTTCATGACCATCCCTAACATGGTCGAGGATGTCACCGACATCGTCCTGAATGTCAAGGGTCTTGTCTTCAGGGCTCTCGGCACGACCGACGAGGCGACCGCCACCATTTCTGTTGACGGCCCCTGCGAGGTCACCGGTGCGGACTTCTTTATTCCGTCCGAGTTTGAGCTGGTCAACCCCGAGCAGCACATCGCTACGCTTACCGAGGGTGGCCATCTCACCATGAGCATGCGCATCGGCTATGGCCGCGGCTATGTCTCTGGCGAGGCTAACAAGCGCGACAACGATCCCATCGGTGTGATCCACGTCGACTCGCTGTACTCGCCGGTGTCCCGTTGCGCCAAGCTCGTTGAGGCTTGCCGTGTCGGTCAGCACACCGACTACGACCGCCTTGTCCTCGAGATCGAGACCAACGGCTCCATCGCCCCGCGCGACGCCGTGGTCCAGGCTGCCAATATCATCAACCAGCATATGGCCGCCTTTATGAACCTTGCCGAGACCCCCGAGGTCGAGGAGGAGGCTTCGATCTTCGCTCCCGAGGTCACCAACGACAACGCCGAGCTGGACAAGCAGATCGAGGATCTGGACCTTTCCGTCCGTTCCTACAACTGCCTTAAGCGCGCCAGCATTCACTCGGTCCGTCAACTCGTTGAGTTCTCGGAGAACGATCTGCTCAACATCCGTAACTTCGGTGTTAAGTCGATCGAGGAAGTGAAGGACAAGCTTGAGTCCATGGGCCTGAGCCTGAAGGCTTAATGCTTCGCATATTTGAGGAGAAACTAGACCATGCGTCACAACGTTAAGAAGGGCCTGAAGCTCGGCACCGATGCGAGCCACACCAAGGCCATGAAGAAGAGCCTTGCTAAGGCCCTCTTCGAGAACGACCGCATCAAGACCACCGAGACCCGTGCTAAGGCGCTGCGTTCGGTCGTCGACCCGATCATCACTTGGGCCAAGAAGGGCGACCTGCACTCTCGTCGTCTGGCTATCGCCAAGCTCGGCGATAAGCAGCTCGTTGCCGAGATTTTCGACAAGGCTGCTCAGGGCATGTGGCAGGACCGCAACGGTGGTTACACCCGCATCATGAAGCTCGGTAACCGTAAGGGCGACAACGCGCCCATCGTTATCATGGAGCTCGTTACCGAGCCTTGCACGCCTAAGGCCAAGAAGGCTGCTCCGGCCCCCAAGAAGGCCGCTGCTCCCAAGAAGGTCGAGGCTGTCGAGGAGACCGCTGCCGAGGAGGCTCCTGCTGAGGAGACCGCTGAGTAGACATTCCGTCTGCATAGGCTATATTCGAGGGGTACGTTCGCGTACCCCTCTTTTTTTGTCGCGATACCGTTGCTTGTTTGTTGGGAGCGCCCATGACTGCGCCGTCTGATTTCAATTCGATTTCCGAGCTTGATGCTACGCTCGTATTTCGCGTGGCCTATGATGGCTCGTCGTATAGCGGATTTGCCGAGCAGCCGGGACAGACGACGGTTGCGGGTGAGCTACGTCGAGCCATCGAGACGCTGCTTCGCCGCCCGATCGATCTGACGTGTGCGGGGCGTACCGATGCCGGCGTGCATGCCGTGGCTCAGTACATCAGCGTGCCCGTTACGGACGCTGAGCTCGCGTGTACGCGCCGTAGGTGGCTGCGGGCCATGGATGCCCTGCTGCCCAAAGATATCGCCATAAACGAGGTCTACAGGGCCCGTAAAGGCTTTTCTGCACGCTTTGACGCGCATTCCCGTACGTATACATACCGTATTGCCGATCGCGATGCGCGCCCCGTGCTGTCCCGCGGTGCCGTGTGGTGGCATCGCTATCCCTTGGATGTTGAGGCTATGTCTTCTGCCTGCCCCGCGCTGCTGGGCGAGCAGGACTTTAAAAGCTTTTGCAAGGTTGCCTCGGCCGTTGGCAAGCCCACGCATCGCTGCGTGATGCGTGCCGAATTTGGCCATGAGGTTGCGTTTGGCGAGGACATCCTGACGTTTACCATCGAGGGCAATGCATTTCTGCATTCGATGGTCCGTACGATCGTGGGCACGCTTGTCGAGATTGGCATGCATCGCCGTGAACCCGAGTGGATGCGCGAGGTTATCGATGCTTGCGACCGTACCGCTGCGGGCCCCACGGCTCCTGCCTGCGGCCTTACGTTTATGGGCGTGGATTACGATCCCGCCGAGCTTGTCGTGCTCGACTAGGGGAGGGCTCGACGTGTCGTGCGTCGACACCTGTCATCTGTGGGCTGCGCGTGTGCAACATCTGTTCTTGGCGTGCAATGCAACCGGTGTCTCATTGCTTTTATTGCCGGGGTGTACCATGAACCACGGTTTGATTCATTGCTGTCGAGAGGACGGATAATTTGGTTCGACGTGGCTCGCATCCGCGACTTTCGGTGATCCTTGTGGTAGAAGGTTCGCCCAGCTATGCGATGCGTGCGCTCGAGAGTATCCAGAACCAAGACCTCTACGATTTGCAGATTGTCGTTGTCTGTCGCGATACTGCGCCCGGTGTGCGCCATTCGCTTCAAGTTGCTGCCGACAGGGACATCCATATTGATTTGATTGACGTCGAGGACGCGACGCGCGGCGCGTGTCTTCGTGCCGGTTTTGCTGCCTCGCGCGGCTCTCAAATCATCGCCATGAACGCCGATGAGTGGTTTGCTCCGCAATCCCTTTCCAAGATGGTCGATATCGCGTGCGATACTGCGGCAGACATAGTGTTCCCCACGGTGTCGCTCGACCGCTATGATGCACATCGAGAGCGCCATTCGCGCGTCTTGGATGCTACTCATATTTCCATTGATAGCAAATCTTCGATGGTGGCCGGGCTGCCTCAGTTGATTTTGGGCGGCTTGGTTGCTCAAGTCTCTGGCGTGATGTATAGTCGTCCGCTGTTTGAGGCATGCCTTTTGTGCGACAAGGCGTTTCGCACAGTTGGGTTTATGGCATGCGCGCTCTCGCAGGCGCAGCGCGTCTCCGGATGCGGCGACGCTTGTTTCCACGCGGTGGCGCCTAAGCTTGCAGATGCCTTTGATCCCACCATGTATGCCAAGGTATCCGATGACACCCGAGCGCTCGACGAGCTTGCGGACTCACTCTCGGAAGCAGATAGCGGTGGTCGGCTCAAGCTGGCAAGCCAAAAGTTCTACTTTGCCGGACTGGTCGCCTGCATCGAGAATTTGTGTCTGAGCCCGCATGGGGTGTCGTCAATCGAGCGTTCCGCCCGCATGCGTGATATGCTCGAGGCGCCTCGAACCCGTCAGATGGTCGCCGCGCTCAAGGATAACCATCGGGGGCTCGGTCTGTTGTTTGGGCCGATCGCTAGCGCCAAGCCCGCGCGTTGCGTGATGTGTACGCATCTGGCAGCTTTCCTTAACCGGACGGGCGCAAAAACCGCCTAAACGGCTCATTACGAAACAAACTTGCATAGAATTGTTTCGAAATGCGTTCTTATACACAAAAGCCTTCAAATAGCGTTAAACTATTCAATCACTGATTGATTGTCTCCGCCATCTTTTGGAGAGAGGGTTTGTATGGCTAAAAAACGCAATGGGCGCCAGGATGCCATTAGAGATATTGTGCGCAATAAGGATGTCCGCACGCAGCGCGTGCTGGTCGATGAGCTCCGTGCTATGGGCTTTGATTGCACGCAGGCGACTGTCTCTCGCGATATTGCCGATATGGGGCTGCGTAAGCTCCCTGAGGGCATCTATGTTCTGGCAGAGGACCTGCACCTGCAGCGTATGGTTTCCGAGCTCGTAACGGGCGTTCTGCGTACCGATAATCTGGTCATGATCAAGGCTCAGCCTGGCACGGCTTCCGGCATCGCCGCCGCCGTTGATGCGGCAGAGTTGCCCGATGTGCTTGGCTCGCTTGCCGGCAACGATACGATTTTGGTTATTGCCCAGACGGCCGAGGACGGCGAGCGTCTCGAGGCGCTGATCAATAAGCTGAGCAATTCTCGCAAGTAGGCGTGCGGGTCGTGCGCTCGGCACTGCGTGCGCTGACATAGTGGCTTGTAAGGGGTATCGACGTTGGTCGGTACCCCTTTTTGTTTGCCGGTATAAAGACCGCCCACCAGGTCGCTTCAAACTAAAAGGCCCCGAGCAGTTCAATAAGCTGCTCGGGGCCTTGTTGGCTTTAGTCGCGTACTTCTTAGCCGACCGTATCGTCAGGCGTGGGCGAGGGGTCGGGAGTGGGCGTAGGCGTGCCGCCATCGCCGCCGGTCGAACCACCAGTGGAGCCGCCCGTCGAGCCACCAGTGGAGCCGCCCGTCGAGCCACCGGTCGTACCGGTGCCCCCGGTGGTGTCGCGCGGGGTCTCGGTGGTCGTGGTCGTCGTGGTAGTCGTTGTGGTGGTTTCCTCTTCCTCTTCCTCTTCGTCCTTGTCCTTGTCGTCGTTCTCCGACTTCTTGGTGTTGTTGGTGCCGTAGAACTTCCAGACGCTGTTGTTCTTGTAGGTGGGCGCCGTTCCGGTCGCAAACTCCTCGCGCTCGGTACCGGTCAGAACGGTGTTCATAAACCGCTTAAAGACAGGCAGGGTGGGGCTGTCGCCCAGCAGGTCCGTGCCGTACTTTTGGATGGGGATCTCGCCCGCGGAATAGCCGGTCCACAGGGCGCACGCCAGCTGCGGGGTATAGCCGCAGAACCAAAGGTTGGTGGTGTTGTCGGTGGTGCCCGTCTTGCCGGCATAGGGCTGGTTGACACTCAGGGCGCCGGCAGCACCCGTACCGCTGCCCTTCATGACGCCGGACAGAACATCGGTGACCGCGGCGGCCTCGCCCTCGGTAAGCACCTGTGAGGGATTGTCGGTGTGCTGGTACAGCACCGAACCGGTACGAGAATCAATCTCGGTGATGGCGATCGGCTGGCGATAGTAGCCGCCGTTGGCAAACGTCGCGTAGGCGGCGGCCATCTCGAGTGGCGAGATCGAGCCGGTGCCGAGCGTCATGACGGGAACGTCCTCGATGTTGTCCTTGGCGGGGTCGATGCCGAGCTTTTTGACGAGCGAGATGATCTTGCTGTTGCCGACGGCTTCCGCCACCTGGATGTAGCCGGTGTTGGAGGAGTATGCCGTCGCCTGCTTAAGCGTGATGTTGCCATAGCTCTGGTTGGCGTAATTTTGGACCTCAGTCGTGGTGCCCTTGGCCTTGAGCGGCGAGTTGCAGTTGAGGGTGACGTTGGGGTTCATGCCGTTTTGGATGGCAGTTGCCAGCGTAAAGGCCTTAAAGGTGGAGCCGACGGGACGCTTGGCCGTGGCATGGTTTACGTGGTTCTCGTCGGCGTTGTAGTCGTAGCCGCCCACCATGCACTTGATGTAGCCGGTCTTGGGGTCGACGACGACCATGCCCATGTCCAGGCCGTCAAGCGAGAGCGTGTCGAGCTGCTCGCGGACGGCATTCTCTGCCACCTGCTGCATCGTGGGGTCGATGGTGGTCTTGACAGTCAGGCCGCCCTTAAAGAGCACGTCGGTCGAGAACTCCTGCTCCAGCAGCTGCTTAACATAGGCGACAAAGTAGGGCTGCGAGTATACGTCGACGCCGCTGCCCGAAATCTCGGTCACGTTGAGGGTGATGGGCTCGGCCTGTGCGGCATCGTGCTCCTCCTGCGTGATGTGGCCCAGGCGCAACATGTTGTCAAGGACCTTGTTGCGACGGGACAGCGCCAGGTCGGGGTTGACCGTGGGGTCGTACTGCGAGGGCGAGTTGGGAAGGCCGATGAGCAGCGCGGCCTCGCTCAGGGTGAGGTCGGCGGCGCTCTTGGACAGATAGGTCTCGGCCGCGGCCTCAATACCGTAGGCGCCGTGGCCGTAATAGATGGTGTTGAGGTACATCATGAGGATCTCGTCTTTGGAGTACATGTCCTCCATCTTGATGGCGATGTAGGCCTCGCGCACCTTGCGCTCGATGGTCGAGTCGAACTGCTCCTCCTGCAGGATGGTGTTGCGCACCAGCTGTTGGGTGATAGTCGAGGCGCCTTCGTGCCCGCCGCCGAGGGTTGCCACCGCAGCACGCGCGATACCCCACAGGTCGATACCGCCGTGCTCGTAGAAGCGCTCGTCCTCGACGTCAACGGTGCCCTGCAGCACGTAGGGGGAGACCTCGTCCTTGGTGATGGACTTGCGGTTTTGCGTGTAGAAGCTCGCGATCTTGTTGCCGTTGCAGTCAACGATCTCGGTGGGCTCGCTCACCAGATACGCGTTGGCGTCGGTGTAGTCGGGCAGATCGGACAGCCAGCGGTTGACGTTGCCGACCATGCCGATGCCAAACGCCACGCCCGCAATCAGCAGAAAGCCCAAAAGCGAGAGCAGGATTATGGGCAGGGCGTGCGTCTTTGAACGGCTGTGTCCCTGTCGTTGGCGAGGACCCATATATTGACCTCCAGGTATGTCGTGCCGGACGGTGATGTGCCGTCGGGGCAGGATGGACATAAGTTATTACACGATAAACCAAACGGGGCGCGCGAGGCCTCGTGTATGCTGGAAGACGGCATTTTTCAGAGTGAATGCATACCTTGGTAAGGAGTTTGTCGATGGCGATTCGGACGATGGGGCCGAGCGGACAACACAAGACTGGATTGGATGCTGCCGGTGCGGCGCTGCCCGAGCTGCTGGCGCCGGCGGGCGGACTCGACCAGATGCTTGCGGCCATCGCCGCGGGTGCCGATGCCATCTATGCGGGGTTGGGCGGCTTTAACGCCCGTGTGAGCGCCCATGGCTTTACGGATAACGAGTTTGCGCGCGGCTGCGCCGTGGCGCATGCCCATGGCGTGCGTGTGTACGTAACGCTCAACGTGTTCGTGTTTGACGATGAGTTGTCCGACGCGGTGGCGTTGGGAGCTCATGCACTGGAGCTGGGCGCCGATGCTCTGATTGTCGCCGATGCCGGGTTGGCCTGCGCGCTGCGCGCGGCAATTCCCGGGGTCGAGATTCACCTGTCCACGCAGGCGGGCGCTCATAGCGAGGGTGCCGTGCGGGACGGCAACA
>CABPXT010000077.1:0-8893 GCA_902461405.1 uncultured Collinsella sp. | reverse complement strand
GTCGTCGATGATATGCCATATTAATATGGATGAGCGACAGGCGATCGCCAACGCGCTCCTCGACGGCGGCGACGGCGCTCGCAAACTGATCAGGTTTGGAGCCAAAGAGCTGCACGCAAACCTGCTGCTCCTCGTCGGCCGGTAGCACCAGGCGCCAGGTCTTGTTGCTGGCATAGGCAAGACCCGCCACGCTCACCATCTCGCTGTAGGCAAGGTTGGCACCGCGGCGGCGACACATGATGCGATAGGCGGGGTCGGTCACGCCCGCCATGGGAGCCATAAGGAACGGCTGCTCGGCATAGGCACCCAGCAGCCGCTTGCTGTATTCAGAAAGCGCCATGGACCTACTCGTCCACCTTGAGGATCGCCATAAACGCCTCCTGCGGGACCTCGACCGAGCCGATGGCCTTCATGCGCTTCTTGCCCTCTTTCTGCTTCTCGAGCAGCTTGCGCTTACGCGAGATATCGCCGCCGTAGCACTTGGCAAGAACGTCCTTACGACGCGCCTTGACGGTGGAACGGGCGATGATCTTGTTGCCGATAGCACCCTGGATAGGAACCTCGAACAGCTGACGCGGGATGATCTCCTTGAGCTTGTCGCACAGGCCACGGGCCAGGCCATAAGCCTTATCCTTGTGCACGATAAACGACAGCGCGTCCACCTCGTCGCCCGAAAGCAATATATCGAGCTTAACGAGCTCGGAGGGACGGTACTCGTTGAACTCATAGTCGAGCGAGGCATAGCCCTTGGTACGGCTCTTGAGCTGATCGAAGAAGTCCAAGATGAGCTCGGCGAGCGGCATATCAAAGCGCATCTCGATCGATTTGCTCGTCAGGTGGATCATGTCGGTCGTGACGCCGCGGTGCTCGATGGCGAGCTGCATGACGGCACCCGTGTACTCAGGCGGGCAGATGATCTTTGCCTTGAGGTAGGGTTCCTCGATACGTTCGATGCGCGTAGCCTCAGGAAGGTCCTGCGGACTGCGGACATCGATCATTTCGCCGTCGGTCTTGTAGACGTGATAGTCAACCGAGGGACTCGTGGCAATGAGGTCCAGGTTGAACTCGCGCTCCAGGCGTTCCTTGACGACTTCCATGTGCAGCAGGCCCAGGAAGCCCACGCGGAAGCCAAAGCCGAGCGCCACCGAGGTCTCGGGCTCCCACACCAACGACGGGTCGTTGACGTGCAGCTTATCGAGGGCGTCGCGCAGATTCTCGTAGTCCTTGTTGTCGATCGGGAACAGGCCCGTGTAGACCATGGGCTTGGCCTCGCGGTAGCCCGGAAGCGGCTCGGGGCAGGGGTTCGAGGCCCACGTGAGGGTATCGCCCACGCGCACGGCCTCGGGGTCCTTCAGGCCCGTGACCACGTAGCCCACCTCGCCAACGGTCAGCGCGTCGACCGGCGTCTCGGCGGGACGCTTGACACCCACGCCATCGACCAAAAAATCGCCCTTGGCCTGCATCATGCGCAGGGTATCGCCCTTTTTAATCGAGCCGTCAAAGATGCGCACCGTGGCGACGACGCCGCGGTATTCATCAAAATACGAGTCAAGGATGAGCGCCTTGAGCGGCGCGTTCGCATCGCCCTTGGGCGGAGAGATCAAAAAGACAATGGACTCCAGCAGATCATGGATGCCCTCGCCGGTCTTGCCCGAGACGCACACGGCATCATCGGCAGGGATCGCCAGGTCATCCTCGATCTCGGTCTTAACCTCATCGGGATGGGCCGAGGGCAGGTCGATCTTGTTGATGGCCGGCACAATGTCCAGATTGGCGTTCATGGCGAGCGTCGCGTTGGAGACGGTCTGTGCCTCGACACCCTGCGTGGCGTCGACGACGAGCACCGCGCCCTCGCAGGCGGCCAGCGAACGCGAGACCTCGTAGGTAAAGTCAACGTGGCCCGGCGTATCGATCAGGTTGAACTGATACGTCTCGCCATCATCGGCGTCATAGGACACGCGAACGGCATTGGACTTGATCGTGATGCCGCGCTCGCGCTCGATATCCATGGTGTCGAGCAGCTGCGACTCCATGTCGCGCTCGTCGACGGTATGGGTGAGCTCGAGGATGCGGTCGCTGATCGTGGACTTGCCATGGTCAATGTGCGCAACGATTGAGAAGTTGCGGATGTGGGAAATGTCAATTGAAGTATTCATGCGGACTATCTTACCCGAGCGGTACAAAAAATGGAGCCTGTTCCATAAAACAGGCTCCATTTATGCGCGTAATCTGTGTGGTGTGAAACTTACAACTTAGGCGTTGATGCTGTTCACGAGCTTGGCAAGACCGGACTTGCGGTTGGAAGCCTGGTTCTTGTGGATAACATGCTTGGCGGCAGCCATGTCGAGACGCTTGGTGACGGTCTTGAGGGCAGCCTGGGCCTTCTCGGCGTCGCCCTCGGCGACGGCGGACTGGACGTGCTTGGTCAGCGTCTTGAGCTCGGACTTGACAGCCTTGTTACGCATGCGAGCTGCCTCATTGGTGCGGATACGCTTCTTCTGAGACTTGATGTTTGCCACTTCTGGAGTTCCTTTCGAGTTCCTTGCAAAAAATGTATGACACCTCTGAGACACGGTGAGGTCATGCAAGCGCCTACTATAGCACGCTCCCCCTCAAAGGGATAGAACGAATTTGTCAAATAGGCAGGTATCATCACGATTTTCTCAAGATGTTCGTAATCCAGAGCAAAAGCGCCGTCTGAGAATCGGCCGAACCCTTGAGCGCGAGCTCCACATCGACCGCACCCTCGAGCGCTGCGATGAGCTCTGCCATCGAAAAGCGACGTGCCCAGGTCAGGTGATTCTTGACCTGCCAGGACTGGAGCTTGAGCGTTGCGGCGAGCTCACGACCCTGTCCGCGCGCATCGAGCGCCTTGGCGACGATCAGCTCACGGATGCGACCGCATAGCAGCGTGTAGGTCCACACGTAGCTCTTGGAGGGCAGAAGCTTAAAGAGCTCGAGCGAACGCTGTATATCGCGAGCCGAGACGGCGTTGAGAAAGTCCCAGGGTTGAACCTCGGCCGTACGTACGATCCAGCGCTCAACGTCAGCAAGCTCAATCTGGGGCGCCACGACCATCTGGGCAAGCTTAGCCAAATCGTTATCGAGCATGCGAGTGTTTTCACCCGAACCGCGAGCCGAGTTCCTCGGCGCCCGCCGCCGAGATCGACTTGCCGTGCTGCGTCGCCATCTGCTGCACGCGGCGCGGTAACTCCCAGCGCTTGGTGCCGGAGCAATCGACGATAGCCTTCTTGTCGATCTTGGCGATCGCCTTATACAGGCGCGTGTTCTTGGCAAGCGAGTCGGCGATGATGAGGCAGACCGTTGTGGGGCTGGGACTCGACAGATACTCGACGAGCGGCTCCGAGACCGCCTTGGCGAGCTTTGAGCAGCCATCAAGGATTACCAAGCGAAACTCGCTGCCCATGGGAAAGGTGTTAAGCGATCCGATAATAGACTCGATATCGGGGTCCTTGGTCATGTCGCGCTCGTCGAGGTTGAACTCGACCATACCCGACTTTTCCAGACGCGCTTTCATACGCGAGACGGCATGGTCGCGCTTAACTCCGTCGGTACCGACGATCAGATATGCCGGCAGCAAACCGGTTTCGGACATTGCGCTCCCCTCCCGCAGGCCCTCGTATTCGTTCCGTGCCATTTTAGCCCAGGGGCCCACCACACGCCAACGACGTCGTCACGGTCGCTGGCATCGCATCGCAAAGCCATTCGCAGTCGGTGTGACGGTAATGTCGCCGTGTTCGATGGTACACGCGAACACACCACCCGCTTCCTTAACGGCATCGATGCAGGCATCGGACGGATGGCCGTATCGATTCCCCTCACCGGCGCTTGCGAGGGAAAGCTCGGGCTTCAGGACGTCCAGCAACTCGCCATCGACTGAAACCTTGGAGCCGTGATGCCCAAGTTTAAGGACATCGATATCCCCCACCTCCTGCACGAATTCCCGCTCTTGGTCGAGCTCGGCATCACCGGTGAGAAGTATTCGCAGGCCCTTGCCTTCCTGAACATAAGAGAGCAGCAGGACAAGCGAGTCCTCATTTCCCTCGCCATCCACGAACTCGAATGGCCACATCACGCGAGCGCAAAATGAGCCGATGTCGACCGTATCCCCACGGCGCACCTGCCGATACTCCACGCCAGGTCGGTTCAATACCTCGGCAGGAGCATCCTCCAGCGCATCCGCCGCCACGGCAATCGTTCCGACCGAAAACTGTTCGAGCACGGCAGGCAAACCACCCCAGTGGTCCTCATCCCAATGCGTCACAAAAACGGCATCGATATGGTGCACGTTATTGCGAACCAACGCCGCAACCACACGCTCGTCGAGCCCGCAGTCGACAAGTGCAACTGCGCCGCCTTGGCGGATAAGAATCGCATCGGCCTGGCCCACATCGAGCACCGTCACCGAAGGCGGAACGAATCGATCCCAATAGACGTACGGAATCGCAGCCAAGAGCATCAGGCATGCAAGCCCCACCGCCATAGGACGTGCACGGGGACGCGGCCACCAGACCAGCAGAACCGCCAGAAAACACGGCACTAGGTAAATCCACATGCTATCGGGCGGCACGCTCACGTATGCACCTGGCACGGCGGCAAACAGCTGCTCGAAGAACAGCGCGCAACGGGCGGCAATCATGGGCACAACGAGCGCCCAAGTCCGCAACGGTCCCACGAGCGAAAAGGGAGCCAGCACGATCGACACAGCGAGCAGTACGCTCACCACCGGACCGATGACCGCATTTGCCAACGGAGCAATGAGCGAGAATGTACCGAAGGCAGGAATGGTAATGGGAAGTGTCGCCAGTTGCGAGCACAGCGTGACGGAAAGCATGCCGGCAACGCCCGATGGCACACCCAGCTCACCCAAAGCGTAGGTCGCATAGGGGCAAAAGCACAGGATGGCAAAGACACTGACGCATGAAAGCTGAAAGCCCATCTCGAACAGCACCGACGGCCGCAGTAGCACATAGATGGACATGGTTACGAAGAGTGCCGAAAGGCCGTGCCGGCGACGCCCCGTGCCGTTTACGACAAGCGTCGCGAACACCATGCAGCACGCGCGCACGGCCGAGGGAGAGGCGCCCGTAAAGGCAGCGTAACCCACAAGCGCTATCGCCAATATCGCCCGCTGAAGGCCACGTGAGCACCGAGTCTTTTGCAATACACCTTCGATTACAAACCCCACGATAGCCAAATGGCTGCCCGAGACGGCGATAAGATGCGCCGTTCCCGTCACCGAAAACCAGTCGCCCGCCGGCTGGGCGCGCAGCTCGGCCGAACGACCGCAGACGACACCGGCTATGAGCGCACGCGCCGGGTCGGTCGCAGGCGCGATGGACGCAAGCAGCCCATTTCGCAGCCGAAGCAGCGGCCCCGGAGAACCCTCATCGACCGATAAAATCCGAACGGCTTTAACCTTGCGCACCTCGCCTCGGAGCACGCGCGATCGTCCATATGCGTCGTTCTCAAAACGCGAAACGCGACCGATAACACGCACGTGCGCCCCGACCTTGAGCTCACGATCACACGATAGGCGAACCGTTGCCAAGTTCTTACCGTCCGCGCGTGCCTCGCAGGTATAGGAATACACGTCGTCGTTTATGGATGGATCACCCTGCACGACAAACTCGAGGCCGCTTGCCGCTCGACCGTCGAGCGCCCTCGAGGCACTGAGCACACCCACGGCCCACCACGCCGAGACGACCGCTCCCGCCACGAGACCGACGGACGCGGCATACAGCCACCGCTTCAAAGGGGCAAGCCGCGCACAAGAGTGAGCCAGCACAACGAAAACCGCTGCCGCAACGGGAATGGCCCATAGCGGCCCGACCGCCGTCGCCTGCTCCCTCAGCAGCGCATCAGCGGCTATGCTGAGCACCAAGGCGCAGCTCACGCACATGCCGGCACACAGGGCCATCGTCCACGGAATCAGGGGCCGCGGAGGCATCACGTGCTCTCGCTCGGTCGTACTCATACGCAGATGCAATCTTTGATTTTGGCAAGCTTCTTCTCGCCGATTCCCGACACGCGCATCAGATCGTCAACTGAAGCAAAAGCACCGTTCTTTGTCCGCTCATCGATAATCGACTGTGCCATTGAGGGACCGATTCCCGAGAGCGTCTGCAGCTCTGCCGAGCTTGCCGTATTAATGTTTACTAGGCCTGTTGCGCCACCGACGCCTGATGATGCGGAAGCCCCACCATCAACACCGGCTTCCGCAATGGACGCCTGCTGCTCCCCTACCGTTGGAACGTGAATCTTCTGTCCATCGACGACCTTAGATGCCCGATTGAGCCCCGTAACGTCTGCCTCGGGCGCCAGCCCGCCGGCGGCATCAATCGCCTGAGCCACCCGTGCGCCGTCCTTGAGACGATATACGCCAGGCGACACAACGGCGCCATCGACATCGACATAGACCTCTGCCGCGGCAGACGCCTTAGGCGAAGAGCCTTCAGATGTCTTTCCGCTCGAAGCATCGCCGGATCCCGGCTCCACTAACGTGCCCGAACCATCAGTGCGCTCAAACGACACACCGCCGGCACCGCCGCCAAGGTTCGCCATCGCCAGTCCACTCGCCATCGCAATGACGACCAGTATCGTCATCACCACTGCCTTATGACCGAGCAGTTTGCCCGCCCAGCGATCCATCTTTTTGACCCGTTCGTGTTGTTCGCGCTGCGCCATAGCAAAACCTCCCAACACCATCGTGTCAGGAAAGGAGCTCCGCAACAGCCACGCCCCAAAACCGGTTTTCGCGGTCAAACCAAAAGCTGACCAAAACCTTGCGAAATAATGTCCATTTATTCAGGCAGACGTCGACAAATGAACCGTTTATCGCCTAATGCCCAGATAGCAAAAGACCGACGATACAGGCGCATCGTCGGTCTATGCACAAATTTACTCGTAATCTTGGTAAATCTCACGCGGAGCAAGCTCCGAATGTTTGCGTTTTAAGGTCTTAGGGGCCTTATACGTGTTGCTCTCGAAGTCGATGTACTCGGTCTGCTTGAGCAGACGCTCAATCATCTCCTCGTGATCAAACAGTTCCCAGGCCTCATGCACGGCATCGAGTTTAGCGTGCGTCTCGGGACGGCGCGGCATAAACAGCGTGCAGCAGTCGGGAGCGGCCTCAGTCGAGATATCGAACGTACCGATCTCCTCGGCGCGCGCGATGATCTCCTGCTTGTCCGAACCGATGAGAGGACGGAACACGGGGATCTTCACGGCCTCGTTGACGGCCATGATGTTCTCAAGCGTTTGGGAGGCAACCTGTCCAAGCGATTCGCCCGTAACGATGGCCTTGGCACCCTCGATGTGTGCAATGCGCTCAGCAACCGAATACATAATGCGGCGATACATGATCACGCGCAGGTTGCTGGGACAGGTGACCGAAATCTCACGCTGGCAGTCGCCAAACGGCACCACGTACAGACGGCCGATCTGGACACCCGGCTCAAGCGCACGGATGATATCCTGCACCAAATACTCACTCGTATCGGGCGTCTGCGGACGACCGGAGAAATGTACCGGCACGCAAACCGCGCCGCGACGCGCGAGCATCCAGGTCGCCACCGGAGAATCGATACCCGAGGACAGCAGCGTCACGACCTTGCCGGCAGAACCCACCGGCAGACCGCCCACGCCGCGCTCGGAGCGTGCGTACACGTAAACGCTACCCTGGACCACCAGTACGTGCACCATTGCATCGGGGTCGTGCATTTGAACCTTTTTATCGGGGAAGGCCTCACACAGTACCTCGCCCACCTGACGATTGATATCGATAGAGGTGAGCTCATAGTCAGTATTGGAGCGCTTGGCGTGCACCTTAAACGAATCGAAGGAACCAAACTCGCGCAGCGCCTTCACGGCGGCGGCGCAGTACTCCTGCGGGTCGCGGTTGGTGTGATACGCCAAAGACACACGGGCAACGCCGGGAACGGTGCGAATGACACGCGCCGCCTCGTCGGCCTGATGTTCGTTAAAGGTCACGAGGATATAACCGGAAATTCGAGACACGGCATTCACGGAAAAGGCGGCCAAGGCCGCCTTGATGTTATCCATGAGGATATGCTCAAAATGTGCGCGGTTCTTGCCCTTCAGCCCAACCTCGTGATAGTGGACTAGGCAGACGCGAGCCGCCATTTAGGCTTCAGCAACCTTGTGGCCGAGCGCCTTCTCGTAACGGGCCTCGTCGTAAGAGATGTCACCGTCGACAATCTCGTCCATAGCCATCGAGATGGTATCGGCACCGGAAAGCCCGATGGTGATGTCATCGACATCCTGGACGGCAAGCACGCGGTTGTGCTGGCCACGCAGCATGCTATTGATGTCGCAGGCGCGCTTGGAGGCAAGCGAAGCGAGCAGGAAGCGGTTGTGATCGGTCTTCTCCAGAAGATCGTCAATGCAAGGCTTTACAACGGACACGGACCTCAGATCCTTTCATGCATATCGAGAACGCGAACGAGCTCATCGGTCGCGCGGTCGAGATCGTCATTCACCACGACGTCGTCGTAGCGGTCGGCAAGGGCAAGCTCATCGGCGGCGTTTGCCATACGCAGCTCAATCGTCTCGGGCGTCTCGGTACCGCGACCGACTAGACGCTCGCGGAGCACCTCAAGCGAAGGCGGCTTGATAAAGATCAGCACGGCCTCGGGGAAACGCTCCTTCACCTGCAGGGCGCCCTGGACATCGATCTCCAAAATCAGAGACACGCCCGAGGCGAGCTTGGATGTGACCTCGCTCACCAACGTGCCGTAGCAGTTACCGTGGACCTCGGCCCACTCAACAAACTCACCGTTTGCCACGCGGCGGTCGAACTCCTCGCGCGTCAGCAAAAAGTCGGTGACGCCGTCGACCTCACCTTTGCGGG
>CABPXT010000076.1:0-8951 GCA_902461405.1 uncultured Collinsella sp. | reverse complement strand
AAGAAGCCCGCGACTCGTAAGACGACGGCCAAGAAGGCCACAGCGGCCAAGGCGACGGCAACCAAGACCACCGCTGTCAAGACAACGACCTCGCGCAAGCGCACCACCGCAGCTGCCAAGAAGACCGCCGAAGCCGAGGCTGCTCCCGAGATAAAGGCCGACGCCGTCGAGGCTAAGGCTGCGGCAAAGGCACCGGCCAAGGCCGCTACCAAGAAGACGACCGCGACCGCCAAGAGTGCAACAGCTGCCAAGAAGACCACGGCAACGAAGTCGACGGCCGCCAAGGCTACTGCGACCAAGGCCGCTCCGAAGGCCGCCGCAAATGCTACTGCGACCAAGGCCGAGGCAGCTGTCGAGGCCAAGCCGACCGCCAAGACCACCACGCGCAAGCGCACTGCAACGACGGCCAAAAAGACCACGACCAAGGCTGCTGCTCCTAAGGCGGAAGCTAAGGCCGAGGCCAAACCCGCAGTAAAGGCCAAGCCTGCGCCGAAGGCCGCCGAGGTCAAGCCCGCTGCCGCCAAAGAGGAGCCCAAGGCCGAGGTAAAAGCCAAGCCCGAGCCCACAATGGAGACCCCGGTCTCCCCCGCCGCCGCAACCGAGAAAAAGGCGCCGTCGAAGAAGACTTCCGTCCGCAAGGCAACGGCCACCCGCAAGCGCCGCTAATCCAGACGATCCAAAACCTCATCAAACCCTAAGCAAGGGGCGCTCCAACCGGGCGCCCCTTCTCTGTTGATAGTTGGTAAAACGATTTTCTAGGACAACCGTTCGCCGATGGTAAACGGATGTTGTTTATACAGCCTGTGTACAACAGATATACTTACATCCTGTGCGTAAAACCCATGGCCCGCAGGCCATGATTCTATTGAACTGGACCGTACTATGAGATTGATTCACAACAGCCGCCTTCCGCAGTTTCGCACTCCGTTTGGCGCTGTGACCACAGGAACTTCCGTTTCGCTGTCGGTAATTTTGGAGGATGCCGACCCCAACCAGGCAACGCTTACGCTGCGAACCTGGATCGATGAGATCGGGGAAACTCTGTATCCCATGACGCACGAGGGCGACGGCATCTTTACCGCCGAGCTGGAGTGCACCGAGCCCAGTCTTATCTGGTACAGCTTTATCTGCAATATCGAGGGCCAGCCCGAGGTTCGTCTGGGCGCACCGCAGGGCCGCACCGGCGGCGAGGGCGTAACCTACGACTACGCCGAGGTGCCGTCCTTCCAGATTACCGTCTATAAGCACCGCGAGAACCGCCCCGCCTGGTACGAGCGCGGCATGGTGTACCAGATCTTCCCCGACCGCTATGCCCGCGACGAAAACTGGCGCGAGCGCACGCTGGCCGAAGTCGAAAAACCGCGCAACGGAATCCAGCGCCGCATGATCGAGGACTGGAACGAGCCGCCCGTATACGAGCGCGCCGAGGACGGCTCCATCAAGACCTGGGACTTCTACGGCGGCTCGCTCAAGGGCATCCAAAATGACCTGCCCCGCATCGCGGAGCTGGGCTTTACGGCCATCTACCTCAACCCCATCTTTGAGGCCGCGAGCAACCACCGCTACGACACGGCCGACTACACCAAGATCGACCCAATCCTGGGCACCGAGCAGGACTTTACCGAGCTGTGCCAGGCAGCCGAGAAGCTGGGCATCTCCATCATCCTGGACGGCGTTTTTAACCATACGGGTGACGACTCCATCTATTTCAACCGCTACGGCAACTACCCCGGCGTGGGCGCGTGGCAGAGCGAGGACTCGCCGTGGCGCGATGCGTTTTATTTCCACGAGGACGGCTCGTACGACTGCTGGTGGGGCGTGGGCAATATGCCCGCCATCAATGAGAGCTCCGAGCTGGTACGCGAGCGGCTCCTGGGCAAGGACGGCGTGATCCGTAAATGGCTACGTGCCGGCGCTCATGGCTGGCGCCTAGACGTCGCTGATGAGCTTTCCGACGATTTCCTGGCCGAGATCAAGAAGGCCGTACTTGCCGAAAAGCCTGATGCACTGTTGCTCGGCGAAGTCTGGGAAGACGCCTCCAACAAGATTAGCTACGGCCATCTGCGCCGCTACCTGCAGGGATCCGAGCTCGACTCTGCCATGGACTACCCCTTCCGCGACATGGTCATCGGCTTTTTGATGGGCTACAAGAACGCCTACCAGGCAGCCGAGGATATCGAGACCCTGCGAGAGAACTACCCGAGCGAGGCATTGTCCTGCGCGCTCAACCTGCTGTCGAGCCACGACCGCCCGCGTATCATCTCGGTGCTCGGCGGCGGCCCCGACGAGTCGCAGCTGCCCGAGTGTGAGCGCAGCAAATGGCGCCTGGACGAGAACTCGATGGGCCTGGCCAAGAGCCGTTTTTGGCTCGCCACGCTCATGCAGATGACCTTCCCCGGCGTGCCTTCGATCTACTACGGCGACGAATATGGCCTGGAGGGTCTAACCGATCCGGGCAACCGCCGCACCCTGCCGACCAAGGACCAACTGCACGACTTCGACACGCTGGCTATTGTCAAAAACGCCTCCGCCGTACGCCGCGCACTGCCGTTTATGATCGACGGCGAGATCAAGGCCTTCGCGCTCAACGACGAGGTGCTGGCATACAACCGCACGGGCAAGTATGGCGAGTCCGCGACGGTTATCATCAACCGTAGTCTGCGCAATTCGCACCGCGTGACGATTCCGGCGCTCGACGAATGCGCGAGTGACGTGATCAGCGGTCACGAGTGCGAGATCCACAACGGCACGGTCACGCTCGATTTGTATCCGCTGGGCTCGTCGATCATCTATCATCATGCCGAGCAGCGCCTGCAGGAGCCGCTCGATCACGGCGCGGGCGTTGTGTGCCATATCACCTCGGTACCGACCGATGACGGCAAGCCCGGCACGATCGGCGCACCCACGCGTCGCTTTATCGACCATCTGTCCGCTATGGGCATGCGCTACTGGCAGGTCCTGCCTGTCAACCCAACGGACTTCTTCCGCTCCCCTTACGCCGGGCCTTCGGCCTTTGCGGGCAATATCGACCTGCTGCCCGAGAGCCAAGAGGAGCTGGCGACCGACTTTGAGACTTGGAAGGCCCGTGGCGGCGAAGATGCCGATCCGCTCTACACCGCGTTTAAACATCGCAACGCCGATTGGCTCGAGAAATACTGCGTCTACATGGCCGTTAAGAAGTACTTTGAGGGCGAGTCGCGCCACGATTGGCCGGCGGATGTCGCGCGCTACAACGAGCACCTGATTGACGACAAGCGTTTCCACGACGAGGCAGAGCTGCAGGCGTACATGCAGTACCGCTTTGACCTAGCCTGGTGCGAGCTCATGAACTACGCGCACAAGAAGGGCATCGAGGTCATCGGCGATATCCCGATGTATGTCTCGGACGATTCGGCCGATGCATGGAGCGAGCCCGAGAACTTCTGGCTGTCCGATACCGGTAAGGCGATTGAGATTTCTGGCGCGCCGCCCGACAACTTTGCGCCCGAGGGCCAGGTGTGGGGCAACCCGACGTTCCGTTGGGACCACATGAAGCAGAACGGCTATAGCTGGTGGATGGATCGCCTACGTCGTGCGTTTTCGCTCTACGACCGCGTGCGCTTGGATCACTTCTTGGGCTTCCACAGCTACTTTAGCATTCCCGCGGGTAAGGCCTGCGCCGACGGGCGTTGGCTGGCAGGCCCGGGCAAGGACCTGTTCCAGACCGCCTATGACGAGCTGGGGCCGCTCAACTTTATCGCCGAGGACCTGGGCTACCTTACGCCCGGCGTTCGCGCCATGGCTTCGACTTGCGGCTTCCCCGGTATGGACGTACTGGAGTTTAGCGATTACGACGTTCGTTGCGGCGTGCACCCTACGCCCGGCAAGATCCTGTACACATCGACTCACGACACGTCGACGCTTGCGGGTTGGTGCACACGCTCCTTTGCGGGCGGCGACGAGCCGAGCGGTGTTGAGGTGGCAGCCAAGCTGATGAGCGACGCGCTGACAAGCGACGCTCCCCTGGTGATGATGCCGCTGCAGGACGTGCTGGGGCTTGGCGACGACACGCGCATGAACGTACCGGGCGTGGCCACGGGCAACTGGACCTGGCAGGCTGACGAGGCCGACGTTGCGGCCGCCGAGGGCAAAACCGCACAGCTCCTGCGCAACACGCATAGATTCTGGGGCGAAGCGTGATAAAACGCCCGATATAGGGTACAGTTACAGACGTTTGAATTTTTGCGGGCAGAGTAATCTGCCCGCTTTGTGCTGAAAAGGAAGTATTATGGCGCGCTACGATTACAAGTGCTCGAGCTGCGGCAACGTGTTTGAGGTTGAGCATCCCATGTCCGAGACTCCCGAGGTCGTGTGCCCGAGCTGCGGTGCCCCGGCGGCCAAGACGTTCTCGGCTAGCGGCATCAAGTTTGAGGGCAGCGGCTTCGACAACACCGACCAGCGAAGCGGCGGCTGCCCGCAACCCGGGGGCTGCCCCCCCAACCGCCCGCCCAGCCACTAGAAACCAATCAGCCCCGCGACCAACACCAATCGCGGGGCTGATTCTTTAGCTGCCCAGGTTTCCTTATGAGTTGCGGTGAAATAAGGACTGTTTGGCGGGCAGAAGCCGCTATTCAATCCCTATTTCACCGCAACTTAGTAGCTACTTGTGGACCAGGCGGGCGCAGAAGTGGCCGTCGTAGGAGTCGGCGTTTACCGGCACGCTTTGGAAGAGGCCTCGATCGTTCTGGCGTACGGATACGAGCTTCTTGGCCTGATCGAACTCGGGGAGTTGCAGAATCTGCGCCTCGGAGAGCGGCTCCAGGCTAAAACCGGTGCCCTCGGGAGAGTTCAGGAAAGCGTCCACCACCTGCATGTTCTCCTCGTCGAAGACCGAGCACGTCGCATAGATGAGCTCGCCGCCGGCAGCCACGCGCACAGCAGCCTCTTTGAGCATCGTCAGCTGCAGCTTGGGCAGCTCAACCGTCACATCCTTTTCGGTAAGGCGCCACGGGATCTCGGGATGACGGCGCATGGTGCCGGTGCCAGAGCACGGCGCATCGATAAAGACCGTGTCGAACTTAACCGGCTCGCCAAGCATGGCATCAAACGATGTGAGCACCTCATCAAGCTCGCAAGCATCACCCGAAACCGTACGAACGCCCTGAATACCGGCCTTATGCAGGCGAGCGAGATTCAGATCGCACTTGCGATCATGCAGATCGAGCGCCGTATGCTGACGCTCATAGCCCGTACGCTTGGCCTGGCACATCATCACATAGGTCTTGGTGCCACGACCGGCACCAATCTCAAGGCAGCTACCAGGGCGCGTGGCAGCTGTGGCGATAAGCTGGGCGTTAAGGTCCGAGGCCACGGCAGCAGCACGCTCAAATACGCCCGACGCAACCGTAACCTGGGCATCAACCGGGGCATGGCAGCCCGGGAAAACAGGCGCGACGAGCTGCGAGATATACGGATCGGGCTTAGTCGCAAAGGCGTTCTCATGCAGGGCCAGCGGCGCGGGAGCCAGATTGCCGGCAAAGTTAAGCGCACCCTCTGGCGTGTCAAACGACGCCATAATGCGAGCGCAAAGCCAACGCGGCAGACCCATCAGGCGAGACAGGCGAACCAAACGGCGCTCAGACTCATCGGCATCCACCGCGGCAGCAAAATCATCGACGTTGTCCGCAACCTTATGCAGAACGGCGTTCGCCAGACCGGCGGCGGACTTAGCACCGCAGCGAACCAGCTCAACTCCCTGACTTACGGCAACACGGCCCGGCGTATGCAGGTAGAGCATCTCGAAAGCCGAGATACGAAGCGCCATGCGAACGCGCGGCGCAACCTTTTTGGGCTTATCGAGAAACTGATCGAGCAGCTCGTCCAAAATACCCTGCGTGGCGGCAACACCCAGCGCCAAGCGGGCGGCAAAAGCGGAATCGCGCTGGTCAATAGCCTTGGCCGATGCGCGAGAGGACAGCACGTCGCGTGCATACATGCCGCGGCGATCGGCCTCCATCAGCACATCGAGCGCAAGCTTGCGCGCGGGAGACAGCTTGCTCATGACAAAACACCCCAGATAAGATCGGCACCCTGCAGGCCAGCAGACCAAGCAGAAGCAGTCATAGCACGCTTGCCATCAGGCTTAACCTCGAGCAGTTCAACCGAGCCATCAGAAAGGCCCAGGTAAACACGCTTGGCCTTAACGAGAACCTGACCCTCGCCGAGCGACACATCAGCCGCCGCAGCATCGAGCACACGCACGGTCTTGCCGGCAATCACGCAACGAGCAGGCGCGGTATCGGACGAAGCGAGCACATGACGCACGCAATCGAGCGCCGCCATTTGCGGATCCAAGCGCATCTCCTGCTTAGAAATCTTGGCAGCATGGGTAACGAGCGCCTCATCCTGTTCAGTCCATACGGCAGTGCCATCGGCAAGAGAAGGAAGCGTATCGGCAAGCAGTTTGCCGCCGAGCTCAGCGAGCTCCATGGTCAGCGCCTCAGCATGCTTACCGGCAACCGACGTGGAAGTCTGAGCACAATAAGCACCAGTATCCACGCCATGCCCGATGCGCATGATAGAAACGCCAGCAACCTCATCACCAGCGAGAATCGCACGCTGAATAGGAGCAGCCCCACGCCAACGAGGCAGCAGCGAAGCATGAACATTCACAATACCAAGCGGCGCCATATGCAGCACCTCATCGGGCAAAATGCAACCATAGGCAGCCACACAGAAAATATCAGCCTGGGCAGCCTGGAGCACCTCAACAACCTCAGGCGTCATACGATTCGCCTCAATGACCGGCAACCCCAGCTCCAGCGCCTTAGCCTTAACAGGAGACGGCTCCAGCTTCTTACCACGCCCACGAACAGCATCGGGACGAGTAATAACGAGCGCAACCTCATTACCAGCAGCAACAAGCGAAGTCAGCGAAGGCACAGCAAAATCAGGCGTACCCATAAACACAATTCGCATAAAGATCGTCTCCTCTCAACCAAAGCCGAGACGGCTACAAAGAGCAGCGGAAAGCCAAATCACCAGCCCATCCGCAATAACATTTCAACAAGAACAAATATACCCAAAACCAAAGAAAGAGCCGCAATAAAAGCAGCTCTTTCAGCAAAGCACCTATCAGCGAAGACGCCCATCCCTGGCCCGACGGCACCCGGTCGAAAAGGAGCACGAAAACGCAGCCCCCTTCCGCCGCAGGGCTTAGGTTATTGCTCCACGCGCAGTTCCGCATGAGCCGAAGAGCACTTAATGTGCTCTTCGTGCGAGCAGGACTGTTTGAGCATGGAGCAAAACCTAGGCCCTGCGGCGGAAGGGGACGGTGGGACCTACTCCGTCTCGCCCGGTCGAGCGCCGCGGGCCAGGGCGTCCTGGTACTCCTTGACGGCCTTGAGCCTCTGCATGGGCTTAAGGCGCTCGAACATGGTGTTGCCGTGCAGGTGGTCGATCTCGTGCTGCAGGCACACGCAGAACAGGTCGCCCGAAGCCTCATAGCGAATCAGGTTTGCGTCCAAGTCGTACGCCTCGACGACGACATGGTCGGGACGCTCGATCTCGCAGCTAATGCCAGGGATGGACAGGCAGCCCTCGCTAAACGGCACCAGATGGTCGCTCTGCTCAACAATGACAGGGTTGATGAGCACGTACGGGTCGTAGTCGTTCTTGTCGCTGTAGTCGCAGTCGATGGTGACGAGCTGAATAAGCTCGCCGATCTGCGGAGCAGCCAGGCCGCAACCGCCGTTGTCGAACATCATCTTCTTCATCTTCTCGGCAAGCGCCTCGATCGCCGGGGTGATCTCCTCGATCACGGCGCACTCCTGACGCAGGCGAGGGTCGGGCGACAGTACGATTCCGTTGGCTTCCATGGCCATCCTTTCGGGTTGTTACATCAAATCATAGGCATCGACGTCAACGCTCACGCTCACGCCGCGCACAGAGCCCACCTCTTTGAGGCAGGCGTCGACATCATCAGAGACATGGTACCCCACAGGCGACTTCACAAGCAGATGGAAGCGGTAACGGTCCTTGGCTCTCTCGATTACACACGAAGCCGGGCCCAGCACCTGGGGCACGGCGCTCCCCGCCCGCAAAAAGTCGGGCGCGGCGGCATGCCAGCGGCGCTTAAGAAGCTTTGCAATGCGCCCAATGTAGTCCTGCGCGTCGTCTCGGTTTGCCGACCGCACCAAGATGTTGACCAGGCGAACAAACAGCGCGTCGCGGCGCTGGTCCAGATCGTAGTCGGTAAAGATCGAACGGTCGTGCTCAGCGACGGCACGAATGACCGGATCCTCGGGCAGGTAGGTCTGGATGATCACCTCACCGGGAAGATCGCCGCGACCGGCACGGCCCGCCACCTGTTCCAGCAGATCGTAGGCACGCTCCCCTGCGCGGAAGTCCGGCAGCTTGAGGGCGAAGTCGGCATTGACCACGCCCACGAGCGTGACCTCGGGAAAGTCGAGACCCTTGGCGATCATTTGGGTGCCCAGCAACACGGCGCAATCGGCCGCATCGAACTGCTCGAGCAGCTTTTTGTGCGCATCCTTGCCGCGCGTGGAATCGGCATCCATGCGGATGATGGCGACGTCCTCGGGCAGCATCTGGTGCAATGCGTCCTCGATCTGCTGCGTGCCCAGCCCCATTTTTGCAAGATAGCGACTGCCACATTTGGGGCAACGGCTCGTGGGCGCGGGATACGGCTGCACGCGCCAAGACGAACCGCAAGTGTGGCACTGCAGCGTGTGCGTGCGCTCGTGATACGTAAGCGCGGTGGAGCAGTGGTTGCAGGTGGGGACGCAGCCGCACTCGCGGCACATCAAAAACGGCGCAAAGCCGCGGCGGTTATGCAGCAGCACGGCCTTCTCACGGCGTTCGACCACGCGATCCAAGCCCTCCATCAAGGGTTTTGAGAACATGGAGCGGCTGGGGGGGGGAAAACAACGGGGCGGGGGGGAGCGACTTGG
>CABPXT010000075.1:0-8996 GCA_902461405.1 uncultured Collinsella sp. | reverse complement strand
GGCCGTCGGCCGCAGCATCCCGCAGAGCATCTTGAGCGGTGTCGACTTGCCGGCGCCGTTGGGACCGAGCAGCCCGTACACCTCGCCCTCGCGGATATGAAGGCTCACGTCGGCCACGGCGTCCTGCGCCTGGTCGCCGCGGCCGAAGCGCTTGGTGAGCCCGCGCGTCTCGAGCATGTAACCCATGGGTTTATCCTTTCTCTTCCGGGCGCGAGGGCCGATTCACCGTGCCCGCGCGTCTTACCTTTCGGGTTCACCATCCATGGTGGGGCGCGTTTCTAACGAAGCCGTAACGGCCGTTGGGTTCTTTTGGCGCCAACCCTTCTCGACCCGCACATCATGATTAATTTGCTTAAGGCAACAACTTTCCCGATCGATGTAATCACCGAATCAAAACGTGTACATCAGCCATCAAAGATGCCGAAAAATGTCATATTTAGAGGCTGATGTACACAAATGCAGAATCCCGCACAACCCAGTAGCATCCTCCATATGTCTGGACTCTCTATGCTTACGCTGGATAGACATCGCCGGAACGGGTATAATATCGAAAATTTTGTCGTTAACCAGCGGGGGAGTCCTGTGGGCATCAAAAAGAAGATCAAAAAGGAGCTTATCGGCACTTCCGATTACCCGTCGAATAAGATCTTTACGATCTCCAATTTCATCACCTTTACGCGCCTGATCCTCACCCTGGTATTTCTGTACCTGTTTGTGACGGATAACAACCGCGTCATCGCCATCGTTATCTACGCCGTTGCCGCCTCTACCGACTGGATGGACGGTCAGATCGCCCGCATGACCAAGACGGTCTCGTGGCTCGGCAAGGTCATGGATCCCATCTGCGACCGTGCGCTGCTGTTCACCGGCGTACTTGGGCTGGTGGTCCGCGGAGAGCTGCCCATCTGGGTCTGCGTGCTCATTATTGGCCGCGACATCTATCTGGGCATCGGCACGCTTATCGTTCGTCATTATCACCGTCGCCCCATCGATGTCGTCTTTCCCGGAAAGATTGCCACTGCACTGCTCATGACCGGCTTCTCGCTCATGCTGCTCGGGTTCCCCGTTATTGACGGCCTGCATCTTTTACCTTCAACCCTTACGGCCTTCCCGGGCCTCAACGGAAGCTCGGTGCCCCTCGGCATCTTCTTTGTGTACGGCGGCGTGATCTTCTCCATGCTCACGGCTGTCATCTACTCCATTAAGGGCGGAGTGGCCATTAAACAGGCTCTCGCGCATCCCGAGGACGAGGACATCGACTTTCTGAACCCTGAAATCGAAGACTGATTCGTTGGGGTATGATTACGTACGGTTCATTATTTGCGGCACGTCCGCGATAAGTTAGGGGTTGTCATGGACAACATGGTTAACAATATGCCTCAGAATGATAAGACTGCTGACGCTACCTGCGTATTCCGCGTGCCTTCAAGCGACGTCACCGTTCCCGACCTCATGGCCAACGTGCGCATCACCGCACCCGTTCTGTCCATCGTCAAGGGTCCGCAGACTGGTGCCGCCTTTGAGCTCGAGGACGACGTGACCACCATCGGCCGCGATCCTGCGAACGGCATCTTCCTCAATGACATGACCGTTTCGCGTAGCCACGCGCGCATTATTCGCGAGGGCCTCGGCGCTCGCATTGAGGACCTGGGCTCGCTCAATGGCACCTGGGTCGACGGCGCCATTGTCAACGCGGCCCCGCTGCACGATGGTTCTTCCGTCCAGATCGGTACGTTTACGCTCATCTACCACGAGAGCACGCCGGAGCGCATCGAAACCGGTGAGTAGGGCATGGCCGAACGCAACTATCTGAGTATCGGCCAAGTCGTCAACCTTCTTCGAGGCGCATACCCCGATCTTTCGAACTCAAAAATTAGATTTCTAGAAGATGAGGGGCTCATTACCCCTCATCGTACGCCTAAGGGATACCGTCAGTACTCTAAGGAGGACGTTGATCGCCTGGAGGTCATCCTGCACTTGCAGAAGACCCGCTACATGCCGCTCAACGTGATTAAGCAGCGCTTGGAAAACGCCACGGACTTGTCAACGCTCGCCTACGAGGTGGGCTTGCTGTCCGATGTTCCGCTCAAGACGGAGCCCAAGGAGACTAAGCAAAAGCTGCATCCCATTGAGACCATTCCCGATATGCTGGGCGTCGAGATTTCGTTTATCCGCTCGCTCGCCGAGAACGACCTCATTCGCATCATCAAGAGTCCGCAGAATCGTGAGCTCGTCGATGGTCGCGATTTTCCAATCATCCGCTACTGCTCCGAGCTGTCACGCTTCCATATCGAGCCCCGCAACCTGCGTCAGTACGTGTCTTCCGCCAACCGCGAGTCCTCGATGTTTGAGCAGGTGCTCGTGAGCATGCTCAGCATGGATACCTCCGATGACGAGCGCGACGCCAAGCTCGAGCGTGCGTTTAAGAAGCTTCACGACCTGACCGAGGGTGTGCACACTGCGCTGCTCAAGAACCGCGTTTTTGAGTCGCTCAACGCCGTGGTCGAGGACGCCGACATCGATGCACTCGATGAGGAAATCACTCGCTCCGAGTCCACCAAGGCCAAAAACGAAGAAACTGCCGCGCCGGCTTCGCACGAGGATTCTCTCGTAAAGCCGCTCAAGGTCGTCGCCCCTTCGCAATCCGGCACCGTCACCGCGGGCAAATAACCGCTGTTGATATTTCGGCAACCCATTGAAAGGTCATGCAATGTACGACTTCGAATCTCAAATCGTCGACATCCCCGACTATCCCGAGCCCGGAGTCATCTTTAAAGACATCACGCCGCTCTTTGGCAATCCCGAGGCGCTCAAAGCCATGACCGATACCCTCGCCGAGCACTTTGCCGGCATGGGAATCACCAAGGTCGTGGGTCCCGAGGCTCGCGGCTTTATGGTTGGCGTACCGGTGGCTGTAGCCCTTGGCGCCGGCTTTGTTCCCGCACGTAAACCGGGCAAGCTGCCGCGCAAGACCGTAAGCCAGAGCTACGAGCTCGAGTACGGCACCGATTCAATTGAGATCCATGCCGACGCTATCAGCTCTAAAGATACCGTGTTGATTCTGGACGACTTGGTCGCGACGGGCGGAACCGTCGAGGCAACAGGTAAACTGGTGCGAGATATGGGCGCAAAGCTTATCGGTTACGGTTGTATACTTGAGCTTGCGTTTCTCAACCCGCGCGAGAAGCTCACGCCGTCTGATGACGATGTGGAGCTCTTTAGCCTGGTGACGGTAGACTAGCCGTTACCCTTAGTTACTGGAAAGGAAGCTACATGCGCACAGCAAACACGCACAAAAACATGGCACGCTGCGCTGCTACGGCAACCCTCGCTTGTGTTTTGGGCTTGGGCCTCGCGGCTCCTGCCTACGCCGATACCGCATCCGACCTTGCCGCTGCTCGTACGAAACTCGAGCAGATCGGCACCCAAACCCAGCAGATTTACGATGAGCTTGCCACGCAGACGCAGGCGCTCGATCAGACTGCCGGCGAGATCACGCAAAAGCAGCAGGAGATCGCCGATGGTCAGGCCAAGCTCTCGACCTATGTCGCCGGCGAGTACAAAACCGGCGGTCTGAGCCTGCTTCAGGTTTTGACGGGTGTCGATGATCTGAGCGATATGCTCAACCGTCTGTTCTACTACGGCAAAGTTTCCGATAAGCAAGCTCAGACCATTCAAGAGGTCAAGGAGCTTAAACAGCAGCTCACCGATAAGCAGGCCGAGCAGGAGAAGAACGTCGCCACCACGCAAAAGAAGGTCGACGAGCTTAACGCCCAGCAGGCTGAAGCCCAGAACGTCGTAAACTCCCTGGATTCGCAGCTGCAGGCCGAGCTTGCCGCAGAGGCCGAGGCCAACGCCGCGCTGCAGGCCGGCATCAACGCCAGTACTGCCGAGAAGGCGACGGTGAGCAACGAGACTGCCGGTACGACCGTGAACACCAACAACGGTGGTCAGACCAGCAATAACAACAACCAGGGCGGCAACACTCCGGCTCCTACGCCGACACCTGCTCCGACGCCGCAGCCCTCCACGCCTGCTCCGGCTCCGACGCCTTCTGCTCCGAGCCAGTCCGTCGATGGCGGTTCTGTTGTCTCGCGTGCATACAGCAAGCTTGGTTGCGCTTATTCCTGGGGCGGAATTGGCCCGAACAGCTTCGACTGCTCTGGTTTTGTTAGCTATTGCCTCACTGGTCGCTATTGCCGCCTCGGCACCACGGGTACCTTTATGGGCTGGACGCGTGTGTCCGATCCGCAGCCCGGTGACGTTGTGGTCAACTCGTACCACACCGGCATTTACATCGGTGGTGGTCAGATGATTCATGCTTCCGACTACAACACGGGTGTTATCATCAGCTCCGTTGCCGCCGGCATGAACAACAACTATATCTTCGTGCGTTACTAAGTCATCTTACACAGCGTGTGAATGTGGACCTCGTGGCTTTAAGTCGCGAGGTCCATTCTTTTTTTCTCTAATCTTGTACGGCTATCTAGTATTCAAAACTAGATAGCCGTACATTCAGTTTGCAAGATGGCTATAATTGTTGAGGAACAATTAGAAAGGACCCTCTATGAGCTGGGCACTTATCTCCGATTCAAGCTGCAACCTCCGCGATTGGCAACCGACCGCGCCCCATACCACCTTTGCATTTGCGCCCCTCAAAATTCGAGTGGGGGAGCGTGAATTCATCGATGACCTTTCGCTCGATGTTCATGAGCTCAACTGCGCTGTTCAGGCGGAGACGAACGCTTCTTCGAGCGCTTGTCCCAGCGTAGGGGAGTGGGCCGAGCTCTTCAAATTGGCAGACAAGACCATCTGCATGCCAATCTCTGAGGGCGTGTCGGGCAGCTACAACGCGGCAGCCACGGCTCGCGATATGGTTCTTGCCGAGGAGCCCGACCGGCAGATTCATCTAGTCAATTCGCGCGCAGCTGGCGGCAAAATGGACCTCATTTTCTTGCTGTTCGACCGCTATCTTGCAAGCAATCCGGATCTCTCATTCGAGGACGCTTGCGCATACTTCGATAGCCTTGAGCAGAACAGCAAAATCCTCTTCAGCTTGTGCAATTACGAAAACCTGGCCAAAGCCGGACGTATCCCTAAGGCAGCCGGCGTCATTGCCAACAAGCTCAATATCCGCATTTTGGGCACGGCGAGTGAGGCCGGTAAAATCGAACTCGTCGGGCACACGCGTGGCGAAAAGAAGATGCTCAACAAGATCATCGACACCATGGAAGCCGAGGGTTTTACGGGCGGTGAGGTCATCATCGATCACGTTGAGAACGAAGCTGGAGCCCAGGCGCTTACTGACCGCATAGTCGAGCATTGGCCCGGCTCCAAGACCATCATCATGCCCTGCAACGGCCTGGATTCCTATTACGCCGAGATGCACGGCCTCATCATCGGCTACGGCATGGGCGTAGCTTCGGGCAAATAAAGTCCAACCAAGCAAAAATATGGGCGGGACAAAGCGACAGATGGCTCTTTGTCCCGCCCGTTTTATACGTCGGCTAGCTATTAAATCCGTTGAACTTGAGATAGCTCATCAAGTAAGCCTTCGAAACAAAGGATGAAACCGCACTGCGCACAAGCAGCGACTCACGCGTTACCTGATGCGCCGTATCGGGAACCGGCGTCTGCTCGACGGAAAACGCCGAACGAATCGATGCCTCGAGCTGATCAACCACATAGTCGAAGGCCGTCGGGGCATCGTAGCTCAATCGCTGAATGTTAAAGAGTGCCTGCACCGCAGCAATAGGTAGCACCTGCTTAAAGATGCAAATAGCGATCAGACGGGCAATCTGCTCGCGGCCATATTGCTTTTTGACCGGAGCAGGCACCAGGCCGACCTTCACGTAGTTATTGATCATCGATGGCGTAATGACGGGCTGCTCAACGCAAATGGACAGCGGCTCCATCCACAGCGCAACATACTCAATAACCTGGTCGCGATAGAGCGTCACATTGGGCAACTGGTCATAGCGCGGCAGACTCAACGTATTGAGTTTACGCACGATTTCGGACTGAATAAATGCATCGGGCAGCACAGTGGGCTGAATATCCTCAGGCTTAATACTGACCGACGAATCGGACATCGGAATAACGTATTTAGCGTGGTTCATAAGAGGCCTCCTTCGTTTTCTATATTGTATTCTAGGTTATCTAGTTTTGCATACCACATAGCCGGCAAGTAAAAAGTGGTTGGACAACACATTGATGCATCGTCCAACCACTTTGTTTAAAGATAGCAACCTTACATAAGATATATTATCGTACTTATACACGGAGAAACGCGTATGCGCTCGTTGCCGCTATGGCTCCGTCCGAAACAGCGGTCACAACCTGGCGTAAACGTTTGGAACGGATATCGCCAGCGGCAAATAGACCTGGCGTGCGGGTCGCCATGGATTCATCAGTCAGAATGCCGCCATCAGGCGCCAGATCGACTAGATGCTCAACAAGCTCGGTATGGGGCTGCGTCCCCGTAAAGACAAAGATGCCAAACGAGCCGGGCTCAAATGACTCGGCATGAGTTTCCCCAGATGCATTGTCCTTAAAGGTAATCGTCGTTGGCATGGCTTCGCCCGATAGCTCCACAATACTAGTTTGGTACCTAACTGTAATATTGTCCTTTGCGAGTACTTTCTGAACAACACCACCGGGCGCACGGAACTGGTCGCGGCGCAGCACGATGGTCACACTGCTGGCAATGTCGGACAGGAACAGCGCCTCTTCGCATGCCGAATTGCCACCACCGATTACAAAAACCTGCTTGCCGCGGAAAAACATGCCGTCACATGTTGCGCAATATGAAACGCCACGACCGCGATACGTATCCTCGCCTGCGAAACCTGCCGGACGCGGCGTGGCACCCATGCAAGCGATAACGCTTGAGGCCAGCGTATCGCCCATATCGTGATGCACCGTAAACAGCGCCGCATCGGCATCGTAATCGACGCCCGTCACCATACTCCATTCAACCTGAGCCCCCAGGTCTTCAGCATGCTGTTGGAACCGCTCACCAAGTTCGGCACCGCTCAGCAGCGGAATGCCAGGATAATTCTCAATCTCGTTGGATGTAGCGATCTGCCCTCCCGACATGCCCTGCTCAATCACGGTCGTCGTCAGGTTGGCACGCGCAGCATAAATGGCGGCAGCATAGCCCGCGGGGCCGCCACCGATAATCGCAACATCGATCGGCTTATCGGTAGTCATGAAGCGTCCTTTCGTCGAAACGTTGTCGTTCTTTGCGCTCGTACCCAAATTTACGTGAACGTGACACTCATGCACTACAATGATAAATCCGTATTACAAAGCTGAAGGGGAGTTATCGATGGACCAGGCGCAGACGAGTGACGACGCTCCCCTGCTCACGCACAGCACTCCCCAATCGGAGCAAACCACGCTCCTGGCTCAGCAAAAACCTCTCGTGACACTCGTGCACGCCTCCGTTGGCTCGGGCCACAAGGCCGCCGCAAATGCGATAGCGCAGGCATTCGACCTCATCCGCGGCACCAATGGCATCCCCGAGGATATTGAGATTGAAGTGCTCGATATCCTTGATTTTGGACGTATTAAATTCGACGGCAATAAGACCGCGGCTTCTTTTACGGGAGCCACGCGCCCCATTTACGACCTGACCTGGCGATATACGCTTACGGGACATCTTCTCTGGGGTGGCGGAACGGCATGGTCGCGAATTATGTTCCCCGCCTTCAACGAATATATTCGTAGCCGCAGGCCCATAGCCGTGGTTGCAACGCACATCACAGCAGCCAATGTTGCCGTGGGCGCCCGCGTAATTACGGGTATCGATTATCCGGTCATCTGCGTACCGACCGACTACGAAGTCGAGGGATGGTGGCCCCACAAGGACACCGATTTATTCTGTGTTGCCAACGAATTTATGGCCGAAACGCTGCGTCCGCGCAAGGTGCTCGAGACAAAGATTCGCATTACCGGCATTCCTATTCGCGCCGGATTCGACACGGATTACGATCGCGAGGAAGAGCTAGCTAAGTTCAACCTCCCCACCGAGAAGACCGTCGTGCTGGTAATGGCCGGTGCCAGCTTGCCTCAACCGTACGTTCGCTTTCGCGCGGAGATGGACCGCACCCTCCCCTTCCTACGCAGCTTCGAAGACATGCACTTTGTCTTTTTGCCGGGCAAAGACACCGAATATGCCACCCGCCTCAAAACGCTCTTCGACGCCATGAAGCTCGAAAACGTCACGGTGCTGGACTATGTCGACGACATGGCGGCCCTCATGCACGGCTGCGACCTGGCAATTCTCAAATCGGGCGGACTCACCGTCACCGAGTGCCTATGCGCACATCTGCCGATGATCCTGCTGGGCAAATCATACGGCCAGGAAAAGGCCAACACCACGATGCTCACCGGCATGGGAGCCAGCATGCACGTCACCACGGCACGAGAACTCATCGTTACCCTACGTCACTTGCACGATCATCCCGAATCACTCAAAGCGCTACTCATCAACGGCGAAGTACTACGCCGCCCCCACGCAGCCGAAGACATCGCCATCGCCACCATAGAGCTCGTAGGCAAACCCCAAAAGCGCAAACGAGCCTTCTGCCGCTTCTACTGGGGTGGTAAGCCAGCGCATATCCGCTAGCGTCTTTATGTCCGCTTACCTGCGGGAGGCCCCTATATATCATCCCATGCTCAAACATTCTCGCGGGGCGCTCGTATCCCTCCCGCCCGCTTCTCACACATATCATTCCATGCTCAAACATTCTCGCTTCGCTTCGCTCGCTGCGAAACTGCGCGTGGAACGATATGTGTGAGAAGCGGGCGGGCGACTACTCGCTTGAAAACAATAATCAATCTTTCTGATAAGCAGATGCGGCAAAGGAACAGTCCCTTTGCCGCATCTACTTGCTGCAATTAGTTTCTTTGGTTCGCCTTCGCAGCTTCTAATATGAGGATTCGGCGCAGCTGGTAGTGCGTAAACGTAGCTGGCCGGCCCGACCCGCCTA
>CABPXT010000074.1:0-9297 GCA_902461405.1 uncultured Collinsella sp. | reverse complement strand
CTTAGGCGCCGAGCGCGGTCTTAGCGGCCGCGAGGGCATCGGCGATGCCGGCGGCGTTCTTGCCACCGGCCTGGGCCATGTTGGGACGGCCGCCACCGCGACCGTCGACCAGGCCCGCAATCTGCTTGATCACGTTGCCGGCGTTGAAACCGGCCTTGACAGCGTCATCAGAGCCGGCGGCGAGCAGGGCCGGGGTGCCCTTCTCGGTCACGCTGGCGACGACGCAGGCGACAGGACCGGCGACCTTCTGGTGCACGGTATCCCAGACGTTGCGCAGGTCGGCAGCCTCAAGGCCCTGGAGCTCAGCGACGACGAGCTTGTAGCCGTCGAGCTCGACGGCGCCCTCGATGGCGCTGGAGATAGCGTCGGAGGAGCCACCGGTCAGCGCCTTCTTGAGCTTGTTGGAAGTCTCGCGCAGCTCGGCCTGCAGGTTCTCCACGCGGGCGGGAACCTCATCCACGCGGCACTTGAGCGCAGCAGCGGCGGCGTCGACGAGCGCCAGACGGTCGGCCATGTAGTCGAGAGCACCCTTAGAGGTCACGGCCTCAATGCGGCGGACGTTGGAGCCCGTAGAGGACTCGGAAATGATCTTGAACAGGCCGATCTCGGCGGTGTTGGCGGCATGGGTGCCACCGCAGAGCTCACGGGAGAACGGCTGGTCCTCGGCTCCCACGGAGACAACGCGGACGACGTCGCCATACTTCTCGCCAAACAGGGCGACAGCACCGGCGGCCTTGGCCTCGTCGATGCCCATGACGCGGGTCACGACCGGCTTGGAGGCGAAGATCTGCTGGTTGACCAGGTCCTCGACAGCCTTGAGCTGCTCGGAGGACAGGGCCTCGAAGTGCGTGAAGTCAAAGCGCAGGTGCTCGGGCGTCACCAGCGAGCCAGCCTGGGAGACATGCTCGCCCAGTACCTGCTTAAGCGCAGCGTCGAGCAGGTGGGTGGCGGTGTGGTTGCGGCGCAGGAAACCACGGCGCTCGGCGTCGAGCGCGGCGGTCACGGTAGCACCGACGGTCAATGTGCCCTCGGCAACGTGGGCGACGTGAGCATACAGGCCATTGTGGTTCTTGGTATCGGAAACGGTCAGCGCAACGCCCTCGGCGAAAAGCTCGCCGGCATCGCCCTGCTGGCCACCCATCTCGGCGTAGAACGGGGTGCGGTCGAGCACGACCTCGACGTCCTCGCCCGCAGCGGCGGACTCGACGGACTCACCGTTGCGAACGATAGCGACAACTTTGGCATCCTCGATCACATCGTTGTCATAGCCGTCGAACTCGGTCGCGGCAACCTTGTCGGAAAGCTCGACCCACACGTCGTTGAAGCTGCCCCAAGCATCGCCCTTGGCGTTGGCGCGGGCGCGGGCCTTCTGGTCCTCCATGCAAGCGGTGAAGCCGTCCATATCGACGTTGTGACCGGCGGTGCCGGCGATCTCGACGGTCAGGTCGATGGGGAAACCAAAGGTGTCGTGCAGCTTAAAGGCAACGTCGCCCGGAAGGACAGTACCCTCGGCAAGCGCGGCCAGGGCCTCGTCCAGGTAGACGCGACCGTTGTCGAGCGTCGTGGAGAAACGCTCCTCCTCGGAAGCGACGATGCCCTTGACGAGCGCGACGTTCTTGAGCAGCTCGGGATAGGCCTCGCCCATCTGGGCGTTGACCTCATCAATGAACTTGGTCAGGAAGGCGCCCTCGATGCCCAGCAGGCGACCGTGGAACACGGCACGGCGGAGCAGGCGGCGAAGGACGTACTCGCGACCCTCGTTACCGGGGAGAATGCCGTCCGAGATCATAAAGTCGACGGCACGAGAGTGATCCGCGATGATGCGCAGGGAGCGGCTGGCACCGGAGTAATCGTCGGCGTCATAGGTCTTGCCGCTGATCTTCTCGCCCAGCTTGATGAGGTGCTGCATCAGATCGCCGTCGTAATTAGCGGTCTTGTGCTGCATGATGGCGGCCATGCGCTCCAGACCCATGCCCGTATCGAGGTTGCGGTGCGGCAGCTCCGGCATGGAGCCATCCTCCTGGCGGTCGTACTGGGTAAACACGAGGTTCCAGAACTCAAGGAAGCGATCGCAGTCGCAGCCAGGCTTGCAGTCGGGGCTGGCGCAACCCCAACCCCCCCCCTCCTCGCCCATGTCAAAGTAGATCTCGGAGCACGGACCGCAGGGGCCGGTGGGGCCAGCAGCCCAGAAGTTGTCGTCCTCGCCCAGACGCGAGATGTGATCCTCGGCAACGCCCAGGGAGCGCCACACGTCATGTGTCTCGTCGTCCTCGGTAAAGACGGTGAAGTACAGACGGTCGAGCGGCAGCTTGAACTCCTTGGTGATGAGCTCAAAGGCCCAAGCGCAGGCCTGCTGCTTGGAGACGCCACCAAAGGAGAAGTCGCCGAGCATCTCGAAGAAGGACAGGTGACGGCCGTCCTCGCCGATGCAGTCGATGTCGTTGGTGCGGACGCACTTCTGGCAGGAGATCGCGCCGATCTCCTTCATGGTCTTCTTGCCCTGGTAATACTCCTTAAACTGGTTCATGCCGGCGTTGGCAAGCAGCAGCGAAGGGTCGTCGGGGACGAGGGACGAAGAAGGATAGAGCTTAAGACCGCGCTCCTCAAAGAAGTTAAGGAACTTGGAGCGGATCTCGGCCGTAGTCATTGACGGGTAGTCAGCACTCATAGAGGGAATCTCCTCGATTTCACATCGAAACAGTTCAAACGTAACGATATTACCATCCCACCGCGCCTGTGCAAAAAAGAGGGCCGGCACAATGCCGGCCCTTCAGCGAAATTGCATGTTAGCGCGTATGAATGTTAGCCCGAATTACCCCGCTACTCGTCGTCATCGTCCATGGAGCCGTCGATGCCGGTTTTGGTGTCGTCATCCGTGTTGGAATCGTCATCCTTGGCGAAGGGGTTCTTGAAGAAGCCCGTGGCATCGGGCTGCAGGTCCGAAAGCTTGATCCAAGGATTATCGAGCTCGGGCTTGGGCATAGCTTTAGCCTCGGGCGCGGTCTCGTTACCGATGAGCTCGGACTCATAGATGAACGTATCGTCCCCAAGCGCGTCGTAGGCGGCGACCGGGTTGCCCTCGGCATCGCGATACGGCGTGCCCTTAAACACGGCGCCGTCATAGGCCACAAGTTGGCGGCCGGTCTCATTCTCGAAGTAGTACACGAAGATACCTTTGAGGGCCGCACACAGCGGGATGGCAATAATCATGCCGATGGGCCCCATGAGTGCCGAGCCAATAACGAGCGCCGTGAGGCTCATGATGGGATGCACCTGCACCGAGCTCTGCATGACCTTAGGCGAAATCACGTTATCGGTGACGTTTTGCGCGACCATCGTCACGATGAGCGTCCACAACGCCAACATGGGGCTGAACATGAAACCGAGCACTGTGGCGATTGCCGCGCTCACCCAGGGGCCGACGACCGGAACCAAATGCATGATGCCGGTAAAAATAGCCATGAGCGCCGCATACGGATGGCCGATAATCATGAAACCGATAAAAGCGAGGAAACCACCGCAGATGGACGTCACGACCATACCGCGCATGTAACCGCCGACAGAGCGAGAAAGGATGGCGACCATAAAGCGGTACGAGGTCTCCTTCTCCTGACCGATGATGGTGCAAATCTCGTGGTGCATGCGAGGGTAGTCGCAGGCCATCCAGTAGGCAAGCACCAGACCAAGGAAGATAACGAACAGCTGCGAGGCCGTATTGGTGATGAGTGGGAACACACCACGGCCAAGCTCGGCAGCGATCTGAGACACATACTTCGATGCCACGGTAACCAGCGACGAAAGATTATCGTCCAAATACTCCATGAGCGGCGTGTTGTTGAGCGTCTTGACATGCGAGACCATCTCGTTGAGGTCGCCACCCGCAACACGAAGCTGCTCGGGCAGGCGGCTCAGGACTTCCATGATCTGACCAAAGAGAATCGGCGACAAGATGCAAACGACACCGACGAGCACGGCAACAACAACAATAAGCGCGATAAGCGAACCGATGCCGCGATTCACGCCATGGTGCTCGAGCCAGTTGGTGATCGGGGACATCACAAAAGCAATGATGGAGCCGACGGCAAGAAACTCAATAACCGGTGCCAGGATGCCCATAAGGTTAAAGATGACGGCAGCGATGACAATGCAGCCGACAGCAGCCCAAATGCGAAGCGTCAGAATGCGGGTATCGCGCAGCGTGCGGTCTGTTTGTTGGGGGTGCTCACTCATGAACGAATCATCACTCCGTCGGGGTCAATCTTATCCTGAATCTTCTTGAGGGTGCGGCGCAACAAGCGCGAGACCTGCACCTGCGAGATGCCCAGCTTCTTGGCGATCTCAATCTGGGTCATGCCCTTTACAAAGCGCAGCTCGATGACTTCGCGCTCGCGCGGCGAGAAATCGCGGATGGCCTCTTCAATGACCAGACGGTCATCGGTAAAGTCGAGCTCGTTGTCGTCGTCGGCGTAACGGTCAAGAATCGAGGGCGCATCGTCGGAATCGGACGCTCCGGGAGCCTCGATGGGCACCGACGTATAGGCCGACGACGATTCCATGGCCTCCAGGACCTCGTCGACGGTCACGTCCAGGTACTCAGCGATTTCTTCGACCTTGGGCGAGCGCTGCAACTCGTTGGTAAGCTTGTCGGTAGCCTGGTTAACCTTGGCAGAAAGCTCCTGCAGGCGACGAGGCACGCGCACGCTCCAGCCCTTGTCACGGAAGTGACGCTTGATCTCGCCCAAGATGGTGGGCGTGGCAAACGTGGTGAACTCGAGTCCGCGCTCAGGGTCGAAGCGGTCGATTGCCTTGAGCAGGCCCAAATAGCCAACCTGCATCAGGTCGTCGAGCGGCTCGCCGCGATTCTTAAATTTGTTGGCAAGGAACCTTACCAGGTTCATATGGGACATGACGAGCTGCTCGCGAGCATCCGGATCACCGGTCTCCTTATAACGACGAAACAGCTCGCGGGTTTTCTCCTTGTCCCAAGCGGTCTTGCCACTCCGGGAGCGTTCGGTCATATTAGATATCCGCCTTGAGGTCGAGGGAAAGCGTTAGGGGCGCTGTAGTCTTTTCGTAGGAGTCGCACACACTCGCCAAAATGAGCTCGGCATACACGGCAGCCTGGTCATCCTCATCGACAGTCGCCTGGTCGCCAAAGGTAAAGGTCATGCCCACATGCGATTCGTCGACATCGAATTTGATCGAGATATCGTCGGAATCAACAGCCGTGCAGCCAAAGATGAAGGCTTCTTCGGCAGCCATACGAATGTCCTCGATGCGATCGACGGACATAGAGCACAGGGCGCCGACGTTGGCGGCCGTCATGCGCACCAAGCGCGCGAGACGCGGATCACCGGCAACGCTCAGCGTAATGGGGCAGGTTGCTTCGCTACTCATCGCAGGACTCCTCGGAGGTCTCGGCAGGCGTATAAGTGTAATACTGAGCAGGCTTAGCAGCGGGCTTCTGAACATCATCGTCGTCAGCAGCGGCATCGTCATCGCCAATCAGAACGCGCTCAGTAGGCTGCTCGGCCTCGGCGGCGGCAGCGGCGAGCTTGCGATCGGCGTCGGCTGCAGGAGCCTTCACCTTATTGAAGAGCTTCTGCACGGCGCCAGCAGCAGAATCAGTCACGCTCGATACGGCATTGCTGGCCTCAGCCACGCTGCCCGTGACCTCGGAGATGTCGCGAACGACCGCCTCAACCTCAACGAGGTTAGACGTCAGAGCATCAACGGCAGTCTTGCTCGACTTGAGGAGCGGCTCAACCTGTGCCAGCGCGGGGGTGAGCTCATCGACAGCGCCGTCGAGCTTTGCCACCACAGGCTGTGCCTCGGCGAGCGTATTGTTAAGGTCACTCACCGTCTTGTCGAGCGAATCAACGACGGTGCGGGTCTTGCGCAGCGTGAGCGCGAGCTCGACAACAGCCCACACGCCGGCAACGGCGAGCAACAGCAGGGCGATTTGAATGGGACTCATACAAGCCTCCCAAAGGAATCGAAATACAGACGCTGTTCATGGTACCCCAAAGGGGACCGAACATGCCAAGCGTGAGATCCTGGGACAAAATAATCAGCAGTTACTTCGGAGCATTGTCGCTACGGTCGCGCTCACTTTGCTCCACACGCCATTCTTCCCAACCACGGCCGGCAGGCCGCCAAAATGCACCGCGTTCTAAGCCTTCGGGCAAATAGCGCTGGTCGACCCAGCCTTCGGGATAATCGTGCGGATACTTATACACACCGTATTCATCGCTGCCCGGGCGATGGCGATCGCGCAGATAACTCGGCACCTCGCGAAGCCCACTAGAGTGGATATCGGCCAGCGCCGCATCGATCGAAGCCTCACACGCGTTGGATTTAGGCGCCAAGCACACATAGAGGGCAGCCTGAGCCAGGTTAATACGGCACTCGGGATAGCCAATGACCTCGGCAGACTTAAACGCGGCATGCGCCACCAAAAGCGCCTGCGGATCGGCGTTGCCAACGTCCTCAGAAGCCTGAATCATAATACGGCGAGCGATAAACTTGGGATCCTCCCCCGCATCAATCATGCGCGCGAGCCAATAGATCGTGGCATCGGGGTCGCTACCGCGCATAGACTTAATAAACGCACTGATGATGTCGTAGTGCATGTCGCCGTTTTTGTCGTACGAAAAGCCACGACGCGGGTTGGCAATCTTTACGTCATCCACGGTGATGGGATAGCGCTCCCCCGCCGCCGGCGCTGGCGTCCCTTCGGTATCGGGACGCGTGACGGCAATCTCGCTCGCCAGCTCAAGTGTCGTCAGGGCCGAGCGTGCATCACCCGCAGCCAGCGTACAAATGGTCTTGACCGTATCCTCATCGGCCGAGAACTTACCGTTCAGGCCCTGAGGTGCCTCGAGCGCACGCTCGATAAGCATGGCGATATCCTCGTCCTTTAAATGCTCAAGCTCCACGACTCGACCACGTGAGAGCAGCGCCGAGTTGACCTCGAAGTACGGATTCTCCGTCGTAGCGCCAATCATAATGACGGTACGGTTCTCAACTGCATGCAGCAGGGCATCCTGCTGCGACTTAGAGAAGCGGTGAATCTCATCGATGAATAGAATGGTGCGGCGGTCGTACGTATTCAGGCGCGTCTTGGCCTCGTCAATCACGCGGCGCAAGTCCTTTACGGTGCCCGTCACGGCGCTGACCTCGACAAACTCGCTCTTGGTATGGTTGGCGATAATGTGGGCCAGCGTCGTCTTACCCGTACCGGCCGGCCCGTACAGAATCACGCTCGAAAGCACGTCGTGCTCGATCGCGGCACGCAACCATGAGCCCTTACCGACGGCCTTTTGCTGGCCCACATACTCGTCGAGCGAATTAGGGCGCATGCGCACCGCAAGCGGCGCATTCTGAAAGGAACGCTCGCGCGTCGAAGCAGAAAAAAGGTCGTCCATAGCCATCCCGTGCATCATTCAAAAACGTTTTCCACTAACAGTATACCGAATTTATACGAACTACCGTTCGTTAATATAGGTGCGGTGCGGAAACTCCAGACCAGGGAATAGCTTGCTCGTCAGCTCGCAGAAATAGCCGTCCGTCATGCTCGCGATGTAATCCACCACCGCTTGATCCTTGTCGTCCTGCCAAGCATAGATGCGGCCATAATAGGAAAGCTGCTGCTCAATACGCGAAATGTGGTGCTTAAAGATGTAGGAGGACTCGTCACCCTCGTTTATATCCTGCAGGCAACGGTCGTAGAGCTTTTCGAAGGCCTCGCGCAGTTCCGCTTCGGAGTCGCCTTCGATACCGCCCTTGCTATAGATCTTCTCGTAGTTCTCGCGCTTGGCTCGGCGAATTTCCTCAAACAGGTCCTCGCTCATCTCGATGCGCGGCTTACCATAGCTATGCTCAACGATATCGATGGAAGCGTGCGTGAGGATCCAGCTGTTATAGGCGCCGCCCCGACCATCGTCAAAAGCGTCGGGCGAAAGCAGACCCGCCGCGATCGCATCCTGACGGTCACGACCGACGTAGGCAAGAATATCCGAGATGCGAACGACGCAGCCCTCGAGCGTCATGGGACGCAGGTGCCCAATGGCGCCATAGCCCGTGGCGATGCAGTCCTCGACCGCCTGATCGAACTGGTCAAAGGAGCCCATATCCGACAATTCAAACACGCGCTGCTCGTACTCGCCGTTATGGCACAGCACGCCATCGAGTGTCTGGAGCGACACGTTGCGGCCATACAGTGCATCGAGCACACGGACTGATTGCACGTTATGGAAAAAGTAGCGACCCGTACGCTCGTGGTAAATATCGTTGAGGAATCGCTCACCGGCATGGCCAAAGGGCGTGTGGCCCAAGTCGTGGCCCAGGCCAATCGCCTCGATCAGATCGCAATTGAGCCCCAGGGCGCGACCGATATCGCGCGCAATGCGGGAGACAAGCTGCACGTGCAAACCGCGGCGTGACAGATCGTCATTGCTACGGAAGCTAAAGACCTGCGTTTTGCCTGCATAACGGGTGTACGCCGGAAGATGAAGTATCTTTTCGGTATCGCGCATAAACGCCGGACGCATAAGCGTGCCTTTGTCGGAGGCGCGATCAATACGACGAATGACCTGATCGTCGTTGCAACGATACGGGTTAACATAGCCCGAAGCACGATCGGTGGCAATGCGCTCGAAAAGTTCGGGCGACAACGCCGAGGGAATACGGTCCATGCGCGCCTTAATGACGGCCGTTTCTTGATTAGTTGCCATGGCATGCTCCTTAAGAAGGATGCGCAATCGGTTACAAAGTGCAGCCCACAACCTCGATTATGGCAAAAATCGGCACCAAAAACGGGAGCAATGGCAAGGAGCGCGATTTTGTGATGAGGCAGGAGAGGGCAAGGACCAGGAGCGCGGCGGCAAATGCCACGATGCCACCCATAGGGTCGAGCGTGCAAAGCGCGAAAAGTGCCTTAGCATCTCCCATGCCGATGCCCGGGGTTTGGCGAAGACGACGCCAGAGGGACTCAGTCAGCACGAGAGCAAGATACACGATGACAGCAAGACCTGCGTGGTCAAGCGCTGTGTTCAAACCGAGATCGAACCAAACACCCGCTAACGCCGCCACCGCACACGCGCCGGCAAGCGAATTCGGGAACCGCCGATCACGAGCATCGATAACGGCGCCAGCAATAGCAAACAACCAAAACGGGATATAGACCATCGAACGCCTCCTCGAGTTACATCGCAAAAACGAAAACCACCACAAAGGTGCCTGTGAACTGCGCCCCGAAACTTGGACTGAATAAATAGCGACTACGCCGCAAGGGCC
>CABPXT010000073.1:0-9381 GCA_902461405.1 uncultured Collinsella sp. | reverse complement strand
GTGGAGATTCAGGGGGCGGGGGAGGGCCCCGGCGGGCGCGAAAAGCCGGTGCGGATTTGCGAAGCAAATACGCGGACGTCCCGTTGCCCGCTCCATCGAGCGCGGGAGACTTTGGGGCGGCCAATTCAACAAAGTCTTCCCCATCGTCTCCGTGAATCCGAGGAGATCGACCGCAGCCGGTGCGGATTTGCGAAGCAAATACGCGGACGTCCCGTTGCCCGCTCCAATTCCAAAATGTTAGGTTAATGCCTGCTGCCCATACTTGCACCTGCGCACGGTACAATGGTTGGGTTACGACCAACGTGCCAATAACCAAAAAGGAGCCGCTATGATCGATCGCTATACCCGCCCGGAGATGGGACACATCTTCTCCCTCGAGAACAAGTACGCCATTTGGCAAGAGATCGAGGTCCTGGCCTGTGAGGCCCAGGCGGAGCTCGGCAAGATCGGCATTTCTAAAGACGAAGCCCAGTGGATCCGCGACCATGCCAACTTTGAGAAGGCAAAGGTCGACGAGATCGAGGAGGTCACGCGCCACGACGTCATCGCCTTCCTGACCAACATGAAGGAGTACATCGACGCCGATGTTCCCGAGGGCGACCCCAAGCCCAGCCGCTGGGTTCACTATGGCATGACCAGCTCCGATCTGGGCGACACGGCTCTGTGCTACCAGCTCACCCAGGCCTGCGACCTGATCATCGAGGACGTCAAGAAGCTCGGCGAGATTTGCAAGCGTCGCGCCTTTGAGGAGCGCAACACGCTCTGTGCCGGCCGCACTCATGGCATCCACGCCGAGCCGATGACCTTCGGCATGAAGTTCGGCTCTTGGGCCTGGGAACTCAAGCGCGATCTGGATCGTCTTGAGGACGCCCGCAAGAATGTTGCCTTCGGTGCCATCTCGGGCGCTGTTGGCACGTACAGCTCCATCGAACCGTTTGTCGAGGAGTATGTCTGCGAGCACCTGGGTCTGGTTCACGACCCGCTGTCCACGCAGGTTATCAGCCGCGACCATCACGCCTATCTCGCCGGCGTTCTCGCCACCACCGCGGCCACCTGCGAGCGCATCGCTACCGAGGTTCGCAATCTGCAGAAGACCGATACGCTCGAGGCCGAGGAGCCGTTCCGCAAGGGTCAAAAGGGCAGCTCCGCCATGCCGCACAAGCGCAACCCGATCACCATGGAGAAGGTCTGCGGTCTGTCGCGCGTCGTGAAGTCCAACGCCCAGGTTGCCTTCGATAACGTCGCCCTGTGGCACGAGCGTGACATTTCGCACTCCTCTGCCGAGCGTGTCGCCCAGGCCGACAGCTTCATCGCCCTCGACCACATGTTCCAGTGCCTCATCCGCGTTATCGACGGCCTGCAGCTGTACCCTGCCCGCATGATGGCCAACCTCAATAAGACCCGCGGCCTCATCTTCTCCTCCAAGGTGCTGCTGGCCCTCGTCGACACGGGCATCACCCGCGAGGACGCGTACGCCATTGTGCAGGAGAACGCCATGGCAACCTGGCACGAGGTGCAGGATTGTGTCTCCGGCCCCACCTTTAAGGAGCGTCTCGAGGCCGACCCGCGCTGCACCGTCAGCCAGGAGAAGCTCGACGAGATCTTTGATCCGTGGGACTTCCTCACCCGTATCGACACGGTCTTTGATCGTCTGGAGCAGCTGAGCTTCGAGTAGGTTCGGGCATAACGTTAGCTTTTTAGGGCGCTTTGCTGGTAATGTGTGTTGCCGGCAAAGCGCCTCGTTGCATTTAGGGAAAGACGGGGATAATAGTCGTCTCGAATAACATTCTGAGAGGGGATCGCATGATTTCGTTTGATTACAAGCCGCAGGGTGTATGCTCTCGCAATATTCACCTTGACCTTTCCGATGACGGCAGCAAGGTGCTGGGCGTTGAGTTTACCGGCGGCTGCGATGGCAACCTCAAGGCCATCTCCAAACTGGTCGAGGGCGCTCCTGCCGACCGTGTGATCGAGGTTCTTGCCGGCAATACCTGCGGCATGAAGAAGACCTCTTGCGCCGATCAGCTTACGCGCGCTATCGAGGCCGCCCGCGCCGAGATCGCCTAATGGGTATCGCCGACCACATCAAGAACGGAATATCGCGCCGCGGCTTTGTGCTCGGTGGAGCTGCCGCGGGCGCTGCCACGGTGCTTGCCGGATGTTCGAAAAAAACAGGCACCAGTGATGATGCCGCTGGCGAGCCGCAGGTTATCAAGGACGATTCGAAGATTGTCTCGATCACTGATGAGTACGAGGCAGTTGACATCGATCTTGAGCCGGCGGCATCGTGGACGCTGCCGCTGGGCACGTTGCTGTACTACTGCGATGGCGACTATGCTGCGGCAATGATGGCGCCCGCATCGGCACTGCACGCCAACACGCTCGGCGTGCTCAACCTGGGCGATGGCTCGCTTACCACATTAATTGAGAATCCTATCGAGGGCACGGGATATGCTTTTTACGATGTCCGTGCCGGCGACGGCGTGTTTGCGTGGGTTGAGATGAACTTTGCCAGTTCATCGTGGAAGCTCTACGCTCAAAATCTGTCGGGCGCTTCGCTCTCTGGCGACGTGGTTGAGCTCGATCGAGGTGGCAAGGACTACGATCCGCCACTGTTTACGGCGTTCGGGTCATCAGTCATCTGGTATAAAATGCCTTCGGCAGGCGGCAATAAAACGAGTAGTGATTCGTTTTGCTATCGTCGCTCGCTTGATGAATCCAAGGCCGAGACAATTTGGAAATCGACGGGCCGCTTTGCGTCGGCCCCGCGCGTGAGCGACGGCATTTTGACCATCTCGCCGCGTGTCCGCAACGACGAGGGCGTCTACTACGGCATGACGGCAATCGATCTGACCGATGACAACAACACCAAACGTGCCCAGCTAGTCCTTCCCTCGTCAGTCTCGCCTTTCGAGGCCGTATATATGGGCGATACCTTCGTGTTTTCTATCGAGGCGACCTATAGTGGCGTGGGCAGCCTGGGCAACATGGGCACGTATATCGGTAATGAGGGAGGGCCATACCTCTTCCTGTCTCGCGAGCCGCTCGCATGTGCTGCCGGCAAGAAGAATAAATATCTCGTTAAGGTACAGTCATCGCATTTTCTCATCGACACCTCTGCCAAGACCTATGGCTCGCTACTGTCGCCCGACCGCGCTTTGGAATATGGCGATTATCCAGCTACGGCGGGAAAATCGGACTCATTCCTTACGTACGCCACGGTGCGCAACAGCCAGGGTATACCCGAGACGGTCACCGCACGCCTATTCTCTCTTTAAGCTTAGAGGGGTTAAAAAGGCGCCAACAGGGGAATAAACGCGTTGTAATTGTGAGTACCGCCCGCCGAGCTGCCGCGTCATAGTGGCATCCGGCGGGCTCAGGTGCGTTAAAATGGGCTTGTTCTTAGCTGATTGAGACAGGGGGGCCGTGTTATGGCTTCAGATGCAAAAAAGATTCTGCTGGTCGAGGATGAGAAGGCAATCCGTGACGCCGTCGCTGCCTATCTCGAGCGCGAAGGCTACTGGGTTGTGGGTGTCGGCGACGGCCAGTCCGCGATCGAGGAGTTCGAGAAGCATCAGTTTGACCTGGTCGTGCTCGACCTTATGCTCCCCAAGATCCCCGGCGAGCGCGTTTGCCGCACCATTCGCGATACCTCGGATGTCCCCATCATCATGCTGACTGCCAAGGGCGAGATCGAGGACCGTATTATCGGTCTTGAGCTCGGCGCCGACGACTATCTGATTAAGCCGTTCTCGCCGCGCGAGCTTGTCGCGCGCGTTCGCGCTCTGTTCCGCCGTGCCCATCAGGCCGACGAGCCAGCCGTCGAGGTACTCGACTTCGGCGATCTGGTCATCGATATCTCGGGTCACAAGATTTTGGTCGAGGGCAAGGAAGTCGACCTGACGGCTTCCGAGTTCAAGCTGCTCACCACGCTTGCTCGTCATCCCGGCCGTGTCTACAACCGTATGGAGCTGGTCGAGAAGGTGCTTGGGTACGACTTTGAGGGCTATGAGCGCACCATCGATAGCCACGTGAAGAACCTTCGCGCCAAGCTGGGCGATGATCCCAAGAAGCCCAAGTGGCTCTACACCGTTCATGGTGTCGGCTATCGCTTCGAGGCTCCGGCCAAGACCGATAAGTCGGACGAGAAATAGGGAAATCACATATGACACCTGCGCGCTTTGAAATCGGACAAAAGCACAAGCAGGAGAGCGAGGCGGGTTCCAAGGCTAGTTGGAACACGCCTCGCTCCGATTCAAGGCCAACGATGAGCTATCCCTCGCGCATGGCACTTGCTTTTGCTCTGACATCGCTCATGACGGTATTGGTGCTGGTGGGCGTGGTCTCTGTTGTGTGGGGCACGGTCTTTTCGGATTACACGCGCTCCAATATCGTCGAAATCGCAAATTCCGCTGCCGAAAAGCTTGCGACGTCGTATGAGGAAAACGGCAATTGGACTGCGGGCGAGCTACGTACGGTCGCGACATCGAGTTTGGTGTCCGACGATTTGGGTATGCAGGTCGTCAACAAGAAAGGCGTTGTCGTTTATGACGACTCATGGCCTTCGGCAAGCGCGACCGCCGATGTGCGCGAGAACGAATCGCCGTCGAGCAGCTCGAGCGGGAAAAAAGCATCGCATAGTCCGGTCTCGTCGGCTCCCACCGGCTCCGATAGCGTTGCAAACGTCGAAATCATAACGTCTTCCGGCGAGCATGTCGGACAAGTAAAGCTGTGGGCCATCGGCTCCGATGCCTTGCTCACCAAGGCGGATTCTGCGTTTAGGGAGAAGACCTTTAACGCCATGGCCCTTGCTGCGGTTGTTGCAGTTTGCATTTCGGTCGTTATCGGATCACTCGTGTCGCGCATGCTCACCAAGCCGATTCACCGTATTACCAGCACGGCCAAGCAAATTCGCGATGGCGATCTGTCTGCTCGTACGGGCTTGCGCGGCGATGACGAGATCGATCAACTGGGCGAGACATTCGATGAGATGGCCACTTCGCTCGAGAAGGATATGAAACACGAGAAACGTTTGACCTCGGACGTGGCTCACGAACTTCGTACTCCGCTTATGGCCATGCTCGCAACGGTCGAGGCCATGCAGGATGGCGTATATCCTACCGACGATGAGCACTTGGAGACTGTTGCTTCCGAGACGCGTCGCCTGGCTCGTCTGGTGCAGCAGATGCTCGACCTGTCGCGCATGGAAAACAGCACGGCTCCGCTCAACCTTGAGCCGGTGGACATGGTTCCTTTCGTGCGTTCCATCGTCAATGCCCAGGAGCGCCTGTTTGTCGACCGCGATCTGCGCTTGCGCTTTGCTGACGAGACCCAAGGTCACGACGATGTCGTCGAAGCCGATCCCGACATGATCACACAATGCGTCATCAATCTCATGAGCAACGCCATGCGCTACACCCCCGAGGGCGGTTGGGTCGTGGTGTCGGTGCTCAGTGACCGCAAACACGTCAGCATCGCCGTTTCTGATACCGGCATCGGTATTGCCAAGGATGACTTGTCGCGCATCTTCGGCCGTTTTTGGCGTGCCGATGCCAGCCGTGCCCGTGAGGCGGGCGGTCTGGGCGTGGGCCTCGCCGTGACCAAGCAGATCGTCGAGCGTCATCACGGCTACATATCCGTGGAGTCGGAGCTTGGAAAGGGTACGACTTTTACGATTCATCTGCCTCGCGAGCACACGGCGGACGCGGCATCTACTACAATGGAGCACTAGCTTTTCGCTATTCGGTGAAGGAGGGGTTTCGTCCCTGCCGCTCCGAGTTTGCGAAAACATGCGGGAAAGAACCCGCATTACTGTCGTATTTTGGTAAGGAGTGACTCACGTGACAACGATGGAGCGTCGTCCGGATTCCCGTGGCAAGGTTCGTGATATCTATGATGCCGGTGAAAACCTGCTGATGGTCGCCACCGACCGCATTTCTGCGTTCGACTTCATTCTTCCCGACGAGATTCCGTTTAAGGGAGAGGTGCTCAACCGCATCTCGGCATTCTGGTTCGATAAGTTTGCCGACATCGTTCCCAACCACCTCGTTTCCATCGACCCGGCGGATTTCCCCGAGGAGTTTGCTGAGTATCGTGACTACCTCGCCGGCCGCGCCATGCTGGTTAAGAAGGCCCAGACGATTCCTATCGAGTGCATCGTCCGCGGCTATCTGACCGGTTCGGGCAAGAAGACCTACGACGAGAATGGCACCGTCTGCGGCATCCAGCTGCCTGAGGGCCTGACCGAGGCTTCCAAGCTTCCCGAGCCGCTGTTTACGCCGTCCACGAAGGCCGAGATCGGTGACCACGACGAGAACATCTCGTTCGAGCGTTGCTGCGAGATCGTGGGCGAGGACATCGCCACGCAGATTCGCGACCTTTCCCTCAAGATCTACAAGGATGCCGCCGAGTATGCAGCGACCCGTGGCATCATCATTGCCGACACCAAGTTCGAGTTCGGTGTCATCGATGGCAAGGTCACGCTGATCGACGAGTGCCTCACGCCTGACTCCAGCCGTTTCTGGCCTGCCGCCAGCTACGAGGAGGGCAAGATTCAGCCCAGCTACGACAAGCAATTCGTCCGCAATTGGCTCAAAGCCAACTGGGATATGACGGGGGAGACCCCGCACCTGCCCGCCGAGGTCATCGATGGCACGTCCGAGCGCTATCGCGAGGCCTTCCAGATCATCACGGGCTCCCAGTTCACAAGCATGAAGGAGAACGCATAAGTGAGTACCCGTAGCGCCACGAACAAGCGCACGCAATCCCACGAGGTTACCGGGGTTGCGCGCAAGTCCGCTGCATCCGCCAAGCCCGCCCGTCAGGCAGCGAGCTCTGTCCGCGTCGTGCCGGCTTCGTCTAAGGCACGCCGCAAAGAGCTCGAGAAGGGCGAGAACCTCGAGGGCCTCTCTAAAGAGGAGAAGCGCGCCCGCAAGGCTAAGCAGCGCGCCAAGGAGGATCGCATCTACACGGTGTCGAATATCCTTCTCAAGCAGGATGAGGACTACACCAAGCGCCGCCGCATCTGGTGGGCCGTGCTCACTATCGGCATGGTGCTCGTCGTGGCCATTTGGGCTTCGCTGTACTTCGCTCCCGCTGGCATGGTGTCCAGCCCTGTCCAGATGGTCGGCATTGTTTTGTCCTACGTCGTCATTTTGGGTGACTTCATCTACGACTTCGTTCGTATTCGTCCCCTGCGCAACATGTACCGCACGCAGGCCGAGGGCATGTCCGAGAACAAGCTCAACGCCCTTATCGAGCGCTCGGCTGCCGAGGAGGACAAGAAGGACTCCAAGAAGAAGTAGCGTTTGCATGCATACTTATCGCTAAGATATAAGGCGCGTCGTTTTTGCGGCGCGCCTTTTTACTGTTCTATAGATAGATGGAGTGGCACATGATTCGAGCTGCCCTGACGGTCGAAGAGGCTCTGGAGGGCATGAAGGCCCTAGAGCCCAAGATTAAAAACTATGCGCGCCTGGTTGTCCGCAAGGGCGTAAACGTCAAGCCCGGCCAGGAGGTTGTCGTTCAGTCTCCGGTCGAGTGCGCGCCGTTTGCGCGCGTGGTGGTCGCGGAGGCCTATGCCTCCGGTGCCGGTCACGTGACGGTTATTTGGGCCGATGACGCCGTGACGAGGCTCACGTACGAGCATGTCGAGAAAAGCTATTTTGAGCAGACGCCCGAGTGGAAGCGCCTGCAGCTTGATTCACTGGCCCAGGATGGTGCCTGCTTTATCTTTATCGAGGGTGCGGACCCTGCCGCTCTTAAGGGCATCGATCCCGCTAAGCCTGCTGCAGCTTCTAAGGCAAGGAACACGCAGTGCAAGGTCTTCCGCCGCGGACTGGACTACAACATCAACCCGTGGTGCATCGCCGGCGCGCCGGTCGTTGCCTGGGCGCGCGAGGTGTTCCCGGGAGACGCCGATGAGGTTGCAATCTATAAGCTGTGGAATGCGATTCTGCACACCGCTCGCGCCGATGGCCAGGACCCGGAGAGCGACTGGGAACTCCATGACGCCGCATTCGAAAAGAGCCTGCGTTTCCTGAACGACAATCGTTTCGACTACCTGCATTACACCTCGGCAAATGGAACCGATCTGACGATTGGCATGACGAAAGGTCACGAGTGGGCCGGCGGCAAGGGCAAGACGCCCGATGGACACCCTTTCTTCCCCAACATTCCCACCGAGGAAGTCTTCACCTCGCCTGATCGTATGCGCGCCGACGGTATCGTGTACTCGGCCATGCCGCTCATTCACCACGGTAACAAGGTCGACGATTTTTGGATTAAGTTCGAGGCCGGCCGCGTAGCGGACTACGATGCCCGCGTGGGCAAGGCGACGCTTGCGAGCATCATTGACACCGATGAAGGTGCCGCTCATCTGGGTGAGGTCGCGCTTATCTCCAAGAACACGCCGATCCGTGAAAGTGGCGTTCTGTTCTATGACACGCTCTATGATGAGAACGCCAGCTGCCATCTCGCGCTGGGTGTCGGTTTCCCCGAATGCATCGAGGGTGGGTATGACATGTCCAAGGAGGAGCTCCTGGAGCATGGCGTTAACGTCTCGAGCACGCACGTCGATTTTATGATCGGCACGGACGATATCGATATTACGGGCATTACGCCTGATGGACGTGAAGTTGTGATTTTCCAGAACGGCCAATGGAGTTGGGAATAGTCCCAGACCGTGGTACAATGCCACCCGCGGGCCGTTAGCTCAGCTGGCAGAGCAGGGGACTTTTAATCCCAAGGTCCAGGGTTCGAACCCCTGACGGCCCACCCAAAGATTGTTGAGACGGTCAACTTCGGTTGGCCGTCTTTTTTGTCGCCCTTTCATGGGTTCGAACCCGTCGGGGCGCGGAGCTGAGTAAACGCGTGAGCGTTTGCCAGCGCAGCGCGCAAGGCGCGAAAGCGCCGCAGCGGCAGCCTGCGGAGCAGGCTGAACCCCTGGCGGCCCACCCAAAGAAAGGAAAACGAAATGAAAACAGATAGATACGGAATTAACGGCAGCACATTAAAGATAATAGCAGCCATTTCGATGGTTCTCGATCATGTAAGCAGGATCGTCCTGACCAATGGAATTATGACTCACGCATCGTACAGTCAGATATCAGACGAACAGTGGGCGATTCTAAGCGAGGCTTCGGATGTGCTTCATGTTCTTGGCAGAATTGCATTTCCCATATTTTGCTTTTTGATAGTTGAGGGATTTTTGCATACTCATGACATAAAGAAGTACCTGCGAAATATGCTTGTCTTCGCAATCATTGCGGAGCCCATATACGATTTCGTTCAAACCGGGCAACTATTCGACCTTCGGCAACAAAATGTTAGGCTCTGTTAGACCAAATTTGACACGATCGGCTGTTCGTCGAACCGGAAAAT
>CABPXT010000072.1:0-9447 GCA_902461405.1 uncultured Collinsella sp. | reverse complement strand
GATGCGACACTGAATGTGTCCATCCTCGCAGTATCCGGTTCTCAAGGTGCACGCTTTGCGGCTGATCCGGTCCCACCGGGCCGCGCGGCAAGGAGATATATTGCCAGACCGCGAAGCCCTGTGGGACGTCAATTCCACTCTTCACAAGTCCTACACAACATATCGCTTTCTATAGCTAATAGAAAGACTGGTGCGGATCTTCCGCACGTATCAGATGATGACCCTTTGGTTCAGGAATATATAGAGATCGGTCACCTGTAAGTGTCTATCTACCCGCGCTTTTAGCAATGTAAACCGCGCTTCAGATAAAAAGAGGGAGCGCCGCGCACAACGCGACACTCCCCTAGCGATTCAAGAGAATCTATTAGGCCTCGAGAGCCTTCTTGGCGATGGTAGCCAGCTCGTTGAAGGACTCGATGTCCTCGTAAGCCATCTGAGCCAGGACCTTGCGGTCGAGCTCGATGCCGGCAACCTTCAGGCCGTGCATGAACTGAGAGTAAGAAATATCGTTCAGGCGAGCAGCAGCGTTGATACGAGTGATCCAGAGAGAACGGATCTCGCGCTTCTTGTTGCGGCGATCACGATACTGATACTGCAGGGAGTGCTGGACCTGCTCTTTAGCATGCTTGTAAGTACGCGAAGCGGCACCGTAGTAACCCTTCGCACGGTGCATAACGGTACGGCGCTTCTTCTTGGCGGCAACAGCGCGCTTAATACGTGCCATGTTCTATCAACTCCTAGACGGTAAAACGAAAAACGGGAACGCGAACTTAGGCGAGACGCGACTTGATGACCTTGCGGTCGGCAGCGGCGATCTCGGTCTCCTGACGGAAGCCACGCTTACGCTTGGTGGACTTCTTGCTCAGGATGTGGCTCTTGAAAGCCTTGGCGCGCATAAGCTTGCCGGTACCAGTCTTGCGGAAACGCTTCTTGGTGCCGCTGTGGGACTTCATCTTAGGCATGAAATACTCCTTAATCGGTTACAGAACACTAGTTACTTGCTATCGCTTGCCGCTTTATCCTCATCGAAGGCGCCCTTAATCGGGGCGAGCAGCATAAGCATGTTACGGCCTTCCATCTTAGGCTTGGACTCGACCGTAGCGTAAGGCTTGAGATCCTCGGCGAGACGCTCGAGAACGTTAAGGCCCTGCTCCGGGTGAGCCATCTCACGGCCGCGGAACATGATGGTGATCTTAACGCGTGCGCCCTTCTTGAGGAAACGCAGAACGTGGCCCTTCTTGGTCTCGTAGTCGCCAACGTCGATCTTGGGTCGGAACTTCATTTCCTTGACCTCGACCTTGGACTGGTTCTTACGAGCAGCCTTGGCCTTCATGGCCTGCTGGTACTTGAACTTACCGTAGTCCATGACCTTGCAGACCGGCGGCTCCGCGTTGGGAGCGATCTCGACCAGGTCGAGACCCTGATCGTCGGCGACGCGCTGGGCATCGCGGATGGCGAACAGGCCGAGCTGAGAGCCATCGACGCCAATCAAACGACACGAAGATGCAGTGATCTCGTCGTTGATGCGGGTGTCATCAGACTTAGCTATTTTCCCTACCTCCATTCATAAAAAAATAACCCGGCGCTTCTCAGCAACCAGGTCGTACACATAGACTTCCTCGATTTGAGGAAGGGAATCTAAGTTGTATGACCAGTCAGCTGCTCATTGGCGCCAAAAGGTGGGAACCCTCAGGTTCCTCTTTAGGGCATTGCGGGAACAACGCCTTGCGAATAATAACACGTACAGCGCGTTATCACATTACGTACACGAAAAAGGGGCCTTGACCCCCTTGAACACTCGCTTGTATGTATGGTGCCCGAGGCGAGACTCGAAGGGCCTTCGCTTCGCGAAGCCCCGGGCTTCGGGCGCGTGGCGCCCTCGCCACGCTCCGCTACAAACAGGCCACAAGCCTGTTTGCTTAACGCTTCGCGCGCTCACGCGAGTTCGGCACGAAAAAGGGGGCCGCAACCCCCTTGAACGCTCGCTTGCATGAATGGTGCCCGAGGCGAGACTCGAACTCGCACGTTGTTGCCAACGGTGGATTTTGAGTCCACTGCGTCTGCCAATTCCGCCACTCGGGCACACAATGCGTGAGTTAGTTTATCACAGCTTTCTACCGATTAGTCCGAAAATGGAACTTCGAGCATTTCGATGAGTTCGACCGTGCGGAGCATCTCGCGCCGACGGCATCCGCGACCGTCAACCGAAGCCTCACCCATCTGGTTATCGTAAGGGTCCTCGCGCATGCCGTCGAAAGAGGGCTCAAACTCTGCCTGGAATCGATTGTTGGCCACCATACGCCACGGGTCGAGATTGCCAAAGTAGTGACGGCGGCGCCACTCCTCCCCCATCCTGCGAGCAGAAGATCCAAATGACACGTCGGCGTTGAGCCAACCGGTCTGCGGCGTATAGAACTCTGCCCAGTCGTGCGACCCCACCGAATCGGGCGCAACATACAGGCCGCTCTGCCAACGGGCAGGCACGCCCGCGATACGGCACATGGTGATAAACGTGAGCGCCATAACGCCGCAATCGCCGCGGAGCGAATGCGCGCAGTCATCGGCAATAGATCCCAAAAGCAAGTACGGCGGCTGATAGCGATAGTCGATATACTGCGTCAGGTAATCATAGATAGCACGGGCGCGATCGAGCGGATCCTCGAGCCCGTCAATGACACGGGCCGTCAGCTGCTGCAGATACGGCGTGAATGCAATGTGCGGACGGTCCTCGGAAATATCCTCGGGCAGAGGCGCATCCATAAGCGGGTGAACCGGAAGTGTGCCACCGTAGACATCACAATAAGCAGCATCGATGTGATAACGATAGGTCACCGAGAATGAGCGCTCACTCGAAGAAGACCACGAGGCGGTACGCGCCGAAGCATTCGCGGGGGCAACAGCACCCTCCGGCGTCATATCGAGAACCTCGATATGAGACTGTTGACGACAGGCGGCGGCAACGGGTAGCCACGCGCAAACAGTCTCTCCATCTAGAGCGCCGGGGACAGACACGGACGCTTTAAGCGTAATGACGCGAGCCAATCCGTTTTGTGACTCCATCTCCTTGAGCATCTCGTTGCGCAGTGCTATTCCGTCCGTAGAATCGGGCCGCATGCCGGGAACCTCTTTAGGATATACGCGAAGCGAATCGAGGAAGTTGTCGAGAACGAACAGTTCGCCATCGATAAAGCGCCAGTCAATACGCTTACGATTAATCAGGTCATCAAACTGCTCTTCGGTAAACTCTGGCCACTCCTCGCGAATCATCGCAATAGCCTGATCGCGCGACACCGAAAAATGAAGCGGCGTCTCGAGCATGCGATACCGCTCGGCACGAACACAAGCAGCCAGCGAAGGCTCGGGGTTCTGCTCCAGAAGGCGATCGCAGGCAGCAACAGCCTGCATCAAATACCCGGCATCCTTAAGACGAAGAATCTCAGGGGGTAGCCCAATATCGAGATGGCGAAAATCATCACAGCGAACATCAGCAGAGCAACCAACAGGACCCTCGTCAATAACCTTCCCATCCGAAGGCAGTACATTAATAACAGCCATACCAAAACTCCAAGTCACTAGAACGCTTGAAGCCCATTGTAGCGAGATAAAAAGAAAGCCCCAACAAGGGAGCCATCAACACCGCTGAACGGTAGTCAAATAAATAATTCAGCCTCGTAACCCTGCGGCGTTAAACGAAGGAAGCCCCGTCCCCCGGAGCTGTTTTCTTGGCGCGACTTCTGGCAAAGCCAGGTGAGCGCAAAGAAAACAGTGTAGGGGGACGGGGCTTCCGGCGGGAAGTTTAGCGACGCTTACGCCTTGTTGACGGAGCCAAACTCCTCCATGAGCTCCTTGGTGCGAGCAACGATGTTGTCGCGACCAAGCTTGAGGAGCTTGCGGGGGTCGAAGCCCTTGCCCTGCTGATCCTTGCCAGCCTCGATGTACTCGCGGACGCCCTTGGCGAAGACGAGCTGCAGGTCGGTGTTGACGTTGATCTTGGAGATGCCCAGGGAAATGGCCTTCTTGATCTGATCCTCGGGGATGCCGGTGCCACCGTGCAGGACGAGGGGCAAGTCGCCGGTCTGGGCCTTGATCTCGCCCAGGCGCTCGAAGGAAAGGCCAGCCCAGTCGGCGGGGTACACGCCGTGGATGTTGCCGATGCCGCAGGCGAGGAAGTCGACGCCCAGGTCAGCGATCTGCTTGCACTCAGCAGGATCAGCGAGCTCGCCGCTGGAGGTCACGCCGTCCTCGGTGCCGCCGATGCCGCCGACCTCGGCCTCGATGGACATGCCCTTGGAGTGGGCAAGCTCAACGAGCTCCTTGGTGCGGTCGAGGTTAAGCTGGAAGGTCTCCTCGTGAGAGCCGTCATACATGATGGACGTGAAGCCGGCCTCGATGCACTTAAAGCAGTCCTCGTAAGAACCGTGATCGAGGTGAAGGGCGACGGGAACGGTAACGCCCGTGGCCTCGACGGCAGCCTTGACCATGTCGGCGCAGACCTTGAAACCGCCCATCCACTTAGCGGCACCAGCGGTGCACTGAAGGATCAGCGGAGACTTGGCCTCCTCGGCGGCCTGGAGAATAGCCAGGGTCCACTCGAGGTTGTTGGTGTTGAAGGCACCAAGACCGTACTTGCCGGCCTCGGCCTTCTTGAGCATGTCTGCTGCGTTGACGAGCATAAAAGAAACCTCCTATAAGGTTGCTCCGATAACGCCTGAGATTTTACCACGGCGCACCCGAGCATAAACGTTCGTTTGTTCACGAATATCGTCCAAACAGACTTTTTTTGACCGTTTGCCCTACGAAATCGACCCGTTGGGGAAAAATAGCTTGACGTTTGGACGCTTCTCGTGCTTCAAAAGCCGACTATTAAGCTACATCCGCATGAAAGGGTTCTGCATGAGCTCGCGTGCCATGGTGGTCGAATCGCCATGGCCGGTTAGGCAAACGGTATCGGGCGGGAGAAGCCGGGCGAGCTTGGAGAGCGAGCGCAGAATCGCCGCCTCGTCTCCTCCAGAAAGATCGGTGCGGCCGTGCCCGCCCGGAAACAGGGTGTCGCCCACAAAGGCAATGTTCCCCTGCTCGGTGGCAGCAAACAAGACGATCCCGCCCAGCGTATGCCCTGGCGTCTCGATCACCTGCAGGTAGATATCGCCCACCTCGATAACATCTCCCTCGGCGAGCAGGTGCGTCGGCTCCCCGGGGTCAGGCGTCTCAATGCCCCACATAGCTCGCTGTTCCTCGATGTTCGCATGCGGCACCGCCACATCCTTAGCACACAGCTCATACTGGCAGCCCTCGCCAACGGTGGTTCGCACGCCTGCAACACCACCAACATGATCGGCATGGCCATGAGTGCATACGGCGCCAAACACGCGTACGCCGGGATGCTCGGCTCGAATATGCTCCACCAGGCGTTCGCCTTCCCATGCGGGATCGATAATCACGCACTCATTGTCCGAAATAACAGCATAGCTATTGGTCTGAATGGGACCGTTTACGAGCGTCTCGATCTCGACCGATCCCTTGGGAGTTAAATCCAAGGACACAGCGCTCATGTCCCTCTCCTCTCTATAGAACTCGAGGCATCAAACGATGCCTCGAGTGTAGCGAATATCGATAATGCGACACGTTCGTCGCGACTAAACGCGGCGCTTAAGCTGGGCTCCACCCTCACCGGGCATCAGGCGGCGCGCGTCGTAGACCGAGTCAACGCTGCTGATGGAGGCCAGCAGCGGATCCAGACCACTCGCGTCCGAGATCTCGACCATAAAGCGCAGGGTTGCAATACCCTCGCGGTTGGTCGACGTGGCGGCAGAAAGGATATTGCCGCCCGCATCGCCAATGGCAATGGTGACATCCTTGAGCAGGCCCATGCGGTCCAGGCACTCGACCACGATCTCGACCTGGAAGAGGGTGTCGGCAGCGCCGTCCCACTCCACTTCGATCATGCGCTCGGGATGCTCCATAAGACCCTTGACGTTGGGACAGTTGGCGCGATGCACCGAAACGCCACGACCGCGCGTGATGAAGCCGACGATGTCGTCGCCCGTCACGGGGTTGCAGCAATGAGCCAGACGGACCAGTAGGCCGCTGTTGCTCTCGCCCTTGACGATAATGCCGTTACTGGCGCTCTTGCCGCGCTTTTGCGGCTTGCGGTTGGAGCCGCGAGCAGGCTGCTTCACGACCTCGGCGATAGCCTCGGCCTTGGTGAGCTGTTCCTCGGGCTTGGGGTCCAAGATTTGCTCGACCTTATTGCCCACAGCGCGCGGGGCAACCTTGCCGGCGCCGACGGCGGCAAACAGGTCCTCGAGCTGCTTGAAGTTAAACTGCTCCGCCACGGCGTTGAGCGCACGCGTCGAACGCGGCGTAGAAATGCCATAGCCACGCTTACGCAGGTCCTTAGCCAGCATATCGCGACCAGCAGCAGCGTCGTCGTCCTTGGTCGCAGCGGCAAAATAGCGGCGGATCTTTGACTTGGCGGAAGGTGTCTTAACGATCTTGAGCCAATCACGCGACGGCTTGGAACTCTTGTTAGTCAGAATCTCGACACGGTCACCCGTCTTAATCTCGTGCGTGAGCGGAGCCACCGCACCGTTGATTTTGGCGCCGACGCAATGGTTTCCCACCTCGGTGTGAACGGCGTAGGCAAAGTCGAGCGGCGTGGAGCCGGCACGAAGCGCCATGACCTCGCCCTTGGGCGTAAAGACAAAAATCTCCTGATCGAAGAGGTCGACCTTCAGCGAATGCAGGTATTCCTTGGCGTCGGTAATCTCATCAGACGCAGCCCAATCGAGCGAATGTTTGAGCCAGTTAATCTGGTCGTCCAGACGCTGGGCATCATTGGTCTTAGACGCAGACGATCCGCCCGACTTCTTATATAGCCAGTGGGCGGCAATGCCGTACTCGGCCTGCTCATGCATCTCGTAGGTTCGAATCTGAATCTCGAGCGGGCGAGCCGTGGGGCCGATGACCGTCGTGTGGAGCGACTGGTAGTTATTGACCTTGGGCATGGCGATATAGTCTTTAAAGCGGCCGGGCATGGGGTGCCACAGCGTGTGCACCGCGCCGAGCGTGGAGTAGCAATCGCGCACCGAATGCGTGATGACGCGCAGTGCCACCAGGTCGTAGATCTCGGAGAATTCCTTGCCCTTGCGCTTCATCTTTTGGTAGATGGACCAATAGTGCTTGGAACGGCCGTTGATCTGGAAGTCTTCCAGGCCAATGCGGTTGAGCTCGTCGGTGAGCGTCTTGATGGTCTCGGCCAGATAGCGCTCACGGACCTCGCGCGGCTCCGCCACCATGCGTGCGATGCGCTGGTAGGCATCGGGCTCCAGGTAGAAGAAGGACAGGTCCTCGAGCTCCCATTTAATGGAGCTCATGCCCAGACGGTCGGCCAGGGGCGCGTACACGTCCATGGTCTCGCGAGCCTTAAACAGGCGACGGTCCTCACGCAGGGCGGCAAGGGTGCGCATGTTGTGCAGACGATCGGCAAGCTTAACGATAATGACGCGGATGTCCTTGGACATGGCGAGGAACATCTTGCGCAGCGTGAGGGCCTGCTTCTCGTCCATGCTGTCGACTTCGATGTTGGTGAGCTTGGTCACGCCATCGACGAGCTCGGCCACCGTATCGCCAAACAGGCCGGAAACATCGGCAAGCGAGGTCTCGGTATCCTCGACGGTATCGTGCAGCAGCGCGGCGCATACCACGTCACAGTCCATCTTGAGGTCGGCCAAAATGATGGCCACCTCGACGGGATGGTTAATGTACATCTCGCCCGAGCGGCGCTTTTGGTTGCAGTGCTTCTCGGCGGCAAAGCAGTAGGCCTGTTCAACCTTAGAGAAGTCGTCCTCATTCATATATTTGAGGCACAGGCGCTCCAGCTTGTCGTAGCTGTCCGCCATAATCTCGGGCGGCAGCTCATCAGCATGCTTATAGTGCTCCATCTCCGAAAAAGGCTGGAGGGTGGAATCATGGGCGGTACGGGCTGCGGCATCCATCGAGGTCCCCTTCCCCTAGGCCCGCGGTACGATCGGGCGGTTAACTTTGGCTAGCATATCAGAAGCGCACGAATCGAGCGCCCAACTCCGGAAAGCCGAGAACTCCATGCGCGAGCGCAAGCCCTCCAAATAGCGAATTGACCTGCTCAATTGCACGCGGCCGGGGTTTTCGGCCATCACGATGCGGCGCGTGTCGCCAAGCCCCGAAACGCGGCAGAAACCAAGCTCTTCGAAGATTCCCAGGCCGCTTGTCACCGAACGCTCGTCGACCGGAGTGCGGGCATCGATGGCAAGGCACATCTGCGCGATGTCGATATCGCTTGCGCAGAATGAATCATCCCCGGTCTTACCGCGGTTGGAGCGCCACATGGTCTGCAGCGCACGATAGAGTGTGACGAGTTCGTCGCGCTCGGGTGCGTAGCAGTCGAGCAGGCGCTCGTTGATGCGGGCGTCGCGCGACGAATAGAGCAGGTGGATCACGGCGGGCTGTCCGTCACGACCGGCACGCCCGCTCATCTGGTTGAACTCAATGGCGCCAAACGGCATGTGGTACAGCACGACATGGCGGATATCGGGCAGATTGACACCCTCGCCAAAGGCGGAGGTCGAAACGATGCAGCTGAGGCTTCCGTCTCGGAATGCTTCCTCCACGCGGCGGCGATCGGAGCGCGCAAGCCCCGCGTTATAGAACGCGATATGGGTTGCGCAATCGGGCACACGCTTGCGCAACGTCTTGGCGAGCGCCACGGACTGGTCGCGCGAATTGACGTAAATGACGGTCTTCTCCCCCGTCGCCACGATCGACACCAAACGGTTCTCGCGGCTCGCAAGGTCGCGGTCGTCCTCGAGCTGCAGGTTCTCGCGCACCGTCTCGTCGACCACCGTGCGAGTGATCGGCAGCATGCGGGCAAGCTCGGCCACGACCGGAGCCGTCGCGGTGGCCGTCGCAGCCATAACAACCGGGTCGCCCAGGGCTTTGAGGATATCGGGCATGTCGAGATAGGCGCTGCGGTCGCCGCCCTTGGCAAGGCCGGCGTGGTGCGCCTCATCGATAACGACAAAGCCGATGCGGCCCGAACGCGCGAAGCGGTCACGGTGGATAGATAGGAACTCGGGCGTCGTGAGCACGATACCGGTGCGGCCCGAAGCTAGGCCGGCGAACACGTCATCGCGTGCGGCCTCCACGGTCTCGCCGGTCAGCACGCCAACGCCAATGCCAAGCGCTGCCATCGTCGACGAGAGATGATAGGCCTGGTCGGCAACAAGCGCGCGCAGCGGATAGACAAAGATGCTCGCACGTCTGCGAAGGACAGCCTCGCGCGCAGCATGTACATGGAAGATGAGAGACTTGCCGCGGCCCGTTCCCATAACGGCCAAGACGCTCTGGTGGTCAGCCAAGGCATCGAGTGCCTCAACCTGTGCGCGGTGCGGCTGGTTCGATCCGATAAAG
>CABPXT010000071.1:0-9515 GCA_902461405.1 uncultured Collinsella sp. | reverse complement strand
GGACATTATACGGCACAAAGCAGCAACGCGGCGGCGCGTCTGACCGAACGAGGGTATGGGGACTCGTTCGGCCAGACACGCCGCCGCGGTAGCCACGGACGAAGCGGACAAGCGGCAATGCGCTTTGGCCTATCTACTCCCCCGCCACGCTCGCGCGCAGCTTGGCAGCGATGGGCTCGGACGCCAACAGGAACACGAGCATAACCACGGAGCACACCAGGCACACGATCCAGGTGCTCGCAAAGGAGCCCGTGGCATCGAACAGCACGCCCGAGACGATAGCGCCCACGGTGCCGCCGACCATCTCGAGCGAGGTGATGGTGCCCGTGACCTTACCGAGGTCGGCCATGCCAAACTGCTTGGACGCGGCGATGGTAGGCGTGATGGTGCCCATGCACGTTCCAACACCAAAGCTCACAGCAGCGACAATAGGACCGAGGTCCGTCGTCGGGAAACACAGCGCCACGCAGGCGATAATGCACGCAACGGAGCCAAGGATATTGCCAAAGCGCAGGCCAAAGCGGTCATAGATCGCACCGAGCGAAATCTTGGCAATAACGACGGTGACCATGTAGGCCGAAAGTACGGTACCCGCCCACATGGGATCGTGGCCGCCCGTGACGATCTTGGTGCCGTTGACGGTGACGCTCGTCATATTCGTAACCTGGTTGGGCAGGATGGCGCCATTGACAAGGCCCATAAAGAGGAATGCCGCGACGAGCAGCCAGAATGCCGGGCTCTTCTTAATGCGCGACCAACCGACGCTGACCTCTGGGGCCGTATGCTCGTCCTTATCGCCCGCGGTGGAAACAGACGGATCGCCCGGGTTCTCGCCGAGCGGCTTCAGGCCAATCTCGGAAGGTTTGGTGCGGAAGGAATACGCCGTGATGGGCAGCGCCGCCACAATGCAGACGGCGGCAAGCACCAAGAAGGCGGAACGCCAACCCACGCTCACGATCAGCGAGCTTACGATCGGCGAGAGAATGGCACCGCCAAAGCCCGAGCCCGAAAGCGCAATGGAGATAGCAAGACCGCGCTTGGCCGTAAACCAGTTGGCAGTGACGAGGCTAATGAGCAGACGGGTCGAGGCCACGGCGAAGCAGCCCGAGACGGCAAAGAGCACGTAGACCTGCCAAAGCTCGCCCACAAAGCTCATGCCGACAAGCACGGCAGAGGTGGCGATAACGGTGAGGGAGCCCAAAACGCGGCCGCTCACCTTATCGGCGACATGGCCGATCACAAGCGAACCCACAACGCTCACCACGGTGGAGATGGCATTGGAGATGTTGTACTGCGCAAGGGAAATGCCCAGGTCGCTGACGATCAGCGGCTGGAACAGGCTCATGCAGTTGACGAAAATCGTGTAGCACGTGGCCATGATCACGAAGCCAGAGGCCACCACGAGCCAGCCGGGGAAGAACTTACGTTGCTGGGACATGGATTACTCCTTGTGGTCCGCAATGTATCCGAGAGCGACGGCGGCATAAGCCGCGGCGCCGAGGGGAAGCTCGGCATCGTTAAAGCGCGCCTTGGGATGGTGCTGGGCAAAATGCTCATCCGTATCGGTTACAGCGGCGCCCACGGTAAAGTACGCGCTCGGGATCTCGCTCGAGATAAGCGCAAAGTCCTCGCTCGCCATGGCGTGGAATAACGGCAGGAAAGCTGCCTTGGGCAATGTCGCACCCACATAGCCCAGCGATGCCTGGGTCATATCGTCATCGAGTACGAGCGGCGGAACATCCGAGAGTGTCTCGATGGTCGCCGGTGTGCGATACGTTGCCGCGACGCCATTGACGACCTCGGCGATGCGGGTCTTAAGATGCGCCATGAGCTCGACATCGAAGCCGCGCAACGTTCCCTCGAGCACGCAGGTGTCGGGGATGACGTTGGCCGCCAAACCGCCAGCGAACTTACCCACGGTAAGCGCGACCTCCTTGGCCGCCGGCACCTCGCGAGAGATAAGCTCCTGAAGCGCCAGGTGCACATGCACGCCGGCCGTGATGGGGTCGATGCAAATCTCAGGGCTGGAACCGTGGCCACCCTTGCCCTGCAGCGTGATGCGGAAACCGTACACGCCCGAGAGCGCCGGACTCCCATAGAGCACTAGGCCGAGCGGCGACTGGCTGTTGACGTGCATGGCAAAAGCCGCCTGAGGACGCGGGTTCTGCAGCAGACCGTCGGCGATGGCGGCGCGGGCGCCCTCAAAGGTTTCCTCGCCCGGCTGGAACAGCAACTTAACCGTGGCGTTGGCGTCGACAAGCGCGGACTCGCGGGCCTTGAGCAGGCGCGCCGCACCAAGCAGCGCCGTCGCGTGCATATCGTGTCCGCATGCGTGCATGCAGCCGTTCGTAGAGGCGAAAGGCTCACCTGACTCTTCGGCAACGGGCAGGGCATCCATGTCGCCACGGAGCATGATGACCGTACCGGCCTGTTCGTCCGTGCAGACGCCATTGCCCTGGGCCGCGGCGGCACCGGCGCCGACAAGGCCCACAACACAGGAACCATCGACGAGCGTGGCAAATGGGATTTCCATCTCGGTCAGGCGCGCTTGAATATACGCAGAGGTCTGTGGGAGGCTATTACCCAGCTCGGGCATCTGGTGTAAATCGTGTCGCCACGCAGCGAGCTCGTCTGCAAAAGCCTGAGCTTCTGCAACGAGACCGTCACCGATAGCGGCCTGCGCCGCTGCGGTGGCCTTGGGCGCTGATTGCGGTTGAAGATCGGACTGAGCTGGTGCCATAAATGCCCTCCAGTAACGTTTTTGCGGTAAGCACTTTGATAGCGTAAAGTGTAAGGTACAACTTTAAGGACGAGGCATAAAAAATGCCGCCCCAGGAGGGCGGCGCAACAAGTTGTTTACAATTGCGGGCGCGGCTTTCGACGCAAAAAATCGAAGTGAGTCTCGCTCAAGATAATCGACAGGAAGATAAGCACAAAGCCGGCGAGCAGACGCGAGGTGAGCGCCTCCCCCATCAGCAGCACCGAAAACAACACGCCCGAAGGCGACTCCATCGAAAGGAGCAGCGAGCCCGTCGAAGCCGGGACATGCGCCAGGCCGACGTTTTGGATGAGCAGAGCCACGCATGTGCAGCCCACCGAGAGAAACGCCATCGCACTGATAAAGCTCGGCGTCCACACGGACAGAGGCGCCTGGGTTTCGAATAGCAGCGACGTTGCCAGGCTCAGCACGCCGTTGCCCACAAACATCCAAAACGTAATGACGTTGATGTCCATTTTGCGACCGTACTTGGCGGTCACCGCCATCTGGATGGCGAAGAAGACCGCACCCGTCAGCGTAATGACGTCACCGATGTTGAATTCAACGCTATCGAGCGCCACCAAACCAATGCCCGCCAAGCACAGCAGCGCCGCGCCCAGGTTATAACGGGTGAGTTTTTCGCCGCTCAGAAAATAGCTCGCGAACGGCACAAGGATGCAATACGTGCCCGTCAAAAAAGCATTCTTGCCCGCCGTAGTATGTGCCAGACCGACCGTCTGCAACGCATAGGCCGCCCACATGAGCACGCCCATACTCAGGCCAACGATCAGGTTGCGAGCGTTGAGGTGCGCGATGATGCGTTTGTGGAAGACGGCAAACATGACCAACGCTGCGGGCAGAAAGCGTACATAGAGCAGCGCGAACACCGGAATGGTGCCGAGTGCGTCCTTCATAGTGGTAAAGGAGTAGCCCCAAATGACCGCCACCGAAAGGAGCAGAACCTTCCAGAACAGCGGAGAGCGTGCGCCGGCGCCCCGGGGAATACCGCCCGCGCCCAAATCCTCACGGGCTACTGGGCTATCGGGCAAGTTTTCGATTTCGTTGGCAGCGTATTGGGCCATGGAACATCCTCGCGCTCAATCTGGGCGTGGTGTCCGCACGCGCGTGACCGCATGCCGCCTCATGGTCAAATAAAAACGGGACGCGCCGGACCCCCGGCACGCCCCGCTACTGTAGCAACAACCAGCGTTGCACCGCAATCCAGCCCACTAAAGTACCGGCAGAGTAAACCTCGATGCTCCGGCAATATCAGCGAAAACGACCCCAAGCGAGCAAGGTGACGTGAAATGAAAGGGCGCTGACCTTCTGGTCGCGCCCTTGAAATTGAACGTCAGATTGCCGCTTGGGGCCGTTTGCAGCGTCGAGCCGTTACGCGGTTTGGTAAAACCGCGTAACTAAATAAGCTTCGTGCTTTCAAGCTTTTCGATGATCCAGTCGTTGGCTTTGATGACCGGGCGGCGGAAGATGACGCCCAGGGCCAGCGACGGAATCAGGTAGCTCGCCAAGATACCCAGCTCAATCCAGTACTCCATATGGTAGGCACCGGCCATGGCAGCGTGCATGGCGTTGATGCCGTGGGTAAACGGCAGGAACGGGTAGATCGCCTGGAACACAGGGCCGGTCATCTCGATGGGGAACGTGCCGCCCGAACCGCCGACCTGCATGACCAACAGCACGACAGCGAGCGCCTTGCCGATATCGCCAAACGAAACCGTAAGCGTGTAGACGATATTGGAGAACACGAGACTCGCAACCCAGCCCGCCAGCACAAACTGCAGCGGGTTGTCGCACTGAATGCCAAAGAACAGGATGTCGCCCGCGCACACGAGCGTTGCCTGCAGCAGAGCCAGACCGCCAAAGAACAGGTAGCGACCCAGGTAGATCTCGTGCAGGCGCACGGGGATGAGCTCGTTGATGAGCTCATCGTCAACCGAGACCTTCATCATGGCCGCTAGTACAATCGAGCCGACCCACAGCGACAGAATCGTGTAGAACGGTGCCATGGCCGAACCGTAGTTGCGGATCGGATAGACCGGTTTGCGGTCAAGCGCGACGGGACCGGAAAGCGACACGGCCAGACCCTCGGGATCGTTGCCGATCATCGTCTTGATCGTGGCCAGATCGTCCGACATAAGAGCACCGTCGAGCTCGTCCTTGAAAGCGCTAATCTTGTCCGACGCCTCACCCAGTTGGTCAGAAGCCTTGTTGACGAGCTTTGCGGCTTTGGACAGACCCTTCGCCAGCGAGCCGGACGCATCGGTCAGTCCTGCTACGGCGCTATCCAAGTCGCCCGAGATACCGTTCAGGGAATCCAGAACGCCCGAAATGGTCTTCTTGAGCTCCTTGGCCTTAACCGAGAACGTGGAATCATAGTCGGACTTGGCTCCCGAGATACCCGCCTTGGCATCGGCGATTGCCTGGTCGACCTCGGCACGCGAGTTGTTGACCTCCGCCATGCCGTCCGAAAGGGACTTTGCGGTCGCCGTCAGGTCCTTCGCATTGTTGCGGTACTCAACGGCGATTCTGCCCAGCGACGTAGCAGCGGACTTGAGACCGTCTTTGAGCTTGTCATCACTCGCCTGGTCGGCAAGGCTGCGGAGCCGATCGGCCATCGCATCGATATCGTCAGCACGCGTATTGAGCGCCGCTGCGGCTTCGTTGAGCTGAGACACCGTAAGGTGAACATGCTGATTCGCGGCATCGAATGCCTTCGCAAGCTCGGCGGACACATTGTCGAACGAACCCGCGCTTCCATCGATCGCGGCATCGACGGCATCGTTTGCCGCCTTAAGCGCTTCTTTGGAATCATCGATGCCGCTTTTGGCATGTTCCATGAGCTGCTTCGTCGACTCATCAACGGTGCCCGTCTGCTTGAGCATGCCGCCCGCCGATATCAGTGAATCGGACGTAGAGCTCAATATGCCCGCGAGCGACGTCGCGCTCGCCTGAACGTCCTGCAGGTCCTCGACCGAATCGCCCAGCGTAGAGGAAAGATTGGCGATAAAGTTGCTCACCTGATCGGTGCTCATGTAATCGAGCAGGCTGGACACGGTCTTAAGGCCGATGGTCGTGATGGTCTTGGTAAAGGTCTCGTTGACCTGACTCTGGACGGCGCTCGAGCCCTTTTCAGTCACGATCTGTGCGATGGCGTTGGCCTTCTGGTTCTCGTAGAACTCGATATCGGCGTGCTTCACCTCGGTCGAGAAAAGCGTCATCATGTCGGCGCTAAACGTCTTGGGGATAACGACGGCGGCATAGTATGCGCCCGACTTAACGCCCTCAATCGCCTTATCGCGGTCGTTGAGGACAACCCAGTCAAAGTTCTCGTTACCGCGCAGGGTCGCCGTCACGTTTTCGCCCACGTTGATCTCGACGGGAATCAGGTCGCTCTCGTAGCCCTCATCGGTGTTGACCACGGCAATCTTAAGGTTGCCGGTATTGCCGTACGGATCCCAGCTGCCGGCGATGTTAAACCACGCGTACAGGCACGGCACGATAATGAGGCCCATCACGACAACCATGCCGATCACGGAGCGAGACACGTTTTGGGCATCACGCTTAAACAGGTGCAGGATGTTTTTCATTTATGCCTCACCTCCTTTAGAGTGCTTGCCAAGCGGGGTGGTGTCCCCGTCGTTTCCGTTTACGTTGTCAGCGCCGTCGGCATCTTGAGCCTTACGATGCGCACCGATATGCGACAGACGGCTCGTAGGCTGTTCGCCTCCCTTGGCGCCACGCTCGCTGGCGTTGAGACCAAACATGCGACGGGCGGCAGGGATGGCAGCCGTGTGCTCGCGCATCTCGCGGCGAAGGTCCTCGTCCGAAAGCGCCGAGATACGCATCTGGGTATTGAGGCTCGCACGGATGTATTCGATGTTGATGAGCCAGCCGCAGATGGCGATAACCGAAATGATCCAGATAACGAGCAGGATGATCTTGCCGTTATTGTCGATATCGAGCACCGTCGAAAGCACAAAGAGCAGAACCTGCACGCCTACCACGGCGGCAAAACCGCCCTTGATGTAGTACGGGTAGCGATGCTCAAACGCCACGGCATGATCGAGCAGCTCGCGACGGTACGAATCCGAATCGAGCATGACGCGCATGGCCGTGCGCAGCGAATAGCGCTGGCGCGGCAGGTCGTTGGACTCGCAGATCATGAGGCCCGTCGTGGAAAGCTGCTTGTCAAAGAGCAGGTTGAGGTTGAGCAGCAGCGGACGCAGCTGCAAGCCAATAAAGAGTGCGATGGCAAGGAACACGCCCAGGATGCACAGGTTGAACAGGTAGTTGAACGAATACATGCCACCGACGGTCTCGCGCAGCAGGTTGATGCCATAGGTGAAGGGCAGCAGCGGATGCAGCCATTGGAAGAAGCCGGGCATCATCTCGATGGGATACATGCCCGACGAGCCGGGGATCTGCACAATGACGAGGATGACGCCAATGGCTTTACCGATATGCTTAAACGTGGTGGACAGCGCATAGATGATGTTGACGTAGGTGAACGAAATAGCGATGCCGCCCAGTACAAAGAGCAGCGGATTGACGCACTGAACGCCAATGACCAGGTCGCCCACCGTAACGATAATGGCCTGGAACGCGCCCAGGATCACCAGCAGCAGCCAGCGGCCAAAGTAGCCCTGACGCGCCGTAAAGCTACCGATGCCCTCGCGGTCGACCTCGAGTTTATAGATAGCGATGAGCACATAGCCGCCTACCCACAGCGCCAGATTGGTGTAGAAGGGCGCGATGCCCGAGCCAAAGCTCTTGACCGGATAGATTGACTTGGACGTCAGCTCAACCGGAGATGCCATGAAATCTGCCACGTCATTGACGTCGACGTCCATGAGGTCGGCTAACTCGCCCATAGACTCAGAGGTCTGCAGCGCCGCAATGTCATTGGCGGCGGTCGCGAGCTTGTCCTGAACCTTGGCAAGGGAGGCGTCGGTTTGGGACAGCGTGGTCTTTGCCTGCTTGAGCGTGGCATCGAGCTGCGCCAGCGTGCCGCGCGCGCTCGCTATCGTGGGGGTCATACCCGACACAATGCCGGTCAAATCGCCCGAAACGGCGGCAAAGGAGTCAAGCGCGCTCGAAGCCTTCGGAAGTGCGTTCTGACCCAGATCGGTCTGAGCCTGACCGAGGTTAGCCGTACCGGTCTGAATTGCCGCGTTGAGTGCGTTGCTCGCGTTCGAGATTGCCGTAGCGTCGTTTGCCATGGCGCTCGACTGTGCAGAAAGGCCATCCTTGATGCTCTGCAGCTTCTGGTTTTGCTCGCGAAGCGAATCGATGGTCGATACAATGCGCGCGTCAATTTCCTCGGAACCTGTCGACGTGTCATTAACGAGAATCTCCAAGTGCCCGATAACGGCCTTATTGTGATCGATCGTCGCTTGGAGAGACTCGAGCGAGTTGTCGATGCGGGTGGTCGTAGATGTGACCGTACCCGTTAGCTTGCCAATCGCAGCGTTCGCGGAGGCTGACGTCTTGGTGAGTGCAAGGCTACCTTCCGAGAGTGCCTTGGAGAGCGAGGTGATAGAGTTGCCCGCCGTGGCGCGAGCCTCGCCCAGCAGGTCGTTGCCCTGGGAGATTGCCTGCGTCAGCGACGGTGCCTGACCTTGCAAGCCGGCAAGCGCCGCATCAGCCGAGGCGATAGCGCCACTCGTCTTATCGATGGCGGCATTCATATCGCCAATCGAATCGCGCACCTCACCCAAGGTGTCGGATGCCTCGGACACCGAACTTGTCAGCGAGTCCTGAGTCTGGGTTGCCTTGTCCTTTAAATCGACACCGGCATCCTTGGCGATACTGGCAACAGTCTCGCCCACCGTGGAGACAAACTCCGAGTTGATCTGCTCCTCGATGGTGTTGGCACCGGTATCGGTGACCTTGGGCGCAATGGCGCTCTTTTTCTCGTTGACGTAATAGGTGAGCTTCGGCTGATGGTAGTTGCCGTCGAGCATCGAGACCAGATTGTCGGAGAAGTTCTTGGGGATTACGATCGCCGCGTAGTATTCCCCGCTCTCGACGCCCTCTTTGGCATCGGCGGCCGAATCGACGAAGGTCCAGCCCAGCTGATCGTTTTCCTTGAGCTGATCGACCACCTTATCGCCCGCATTAAGCTCGCCCACTAGGTCGTTCTGGGTGCCCTGATCGTTGTTGGCGATAGCGATTTTAATGCCCTGGGTGTTTCCATACGGATCCCAGTTGGCCACGATGTTGTACCAGGCATACAGCGAGGGGATAACGCACACGCCCAGGGTAACCACCAAGGCGACGGGGTTCACAAGCAGTCGCTTAATGTCGCGCTTGAATATCGCAAAGGAGACCTTTGCATCGGATAGTTTGCTGCCGAGACTCACGCTTGGACCATCCATCCTGTCGTTGAATCAAATCGTACTATCAAAAACCATTGTACGTAGGCGCTTTAGCGTCTCGAAGCACAATGGTATTGAGTTTTGCGGGTAGCAATATACTACGAAGATTAGTTAACGTACAGTTGTACAGTATCTCAAATTTCAGCAGGTCACAAAACCACAACCCGCACAAATTAGCAATCCGAATAGTCATCGGGGGCGTTCTTAAACTACCAGTCAAACAAGAACGTCCCCAACGACCACTTTTTCTCCGTCCCCAAGGGATCATTATTGGACCGTCGATGTTTTGGTAATGCCAGCGAGCGGTCACCAGAGCGAACAAATTGGCATGAAAAGAGGACGGCATAGACCTTCTGGTCATG